>JAJCYX010000212.1 GCA_029262715.1 Chloroflexota bacterium | reverse complement strand
CGCGTCTTCTCGTGTGCAGTCTGTGGCACACCGCGTGTCCGCTTTCGCGCAGGTGACAAGCCGAATTTACCGGCGTGCGTAGATCTTCATACGAACGAGTTGTAGCCGTATCTTTTCGTCTTGAGAAGGTACCGTTCGCAGGTCAAGAACCCGGTGTGTTGGGCAAACTCCGATACGAGATTCGCAACCGTCCGATGCCAACAACTAATATCTTGGCCGATGTAATGCAGCCTGACATTCTGAAATCAATTGGCGCTGTTGAGATCATCGAATGGCCATGACTCGACAGCCCATTCTCCCTCCCTAACAGGGAGGGAGTTAGAGGGTGGGTGCCGCGTGCGGCGGCAGCAAGCTGCGTTTTCAGTGGGCTCATGTAGCCGTTTGATCAAGTAAGTAGTTCCGCCACGTTTGCCCTCCCTCCCAGTTTGGAAAGGAGTTAGAGGGAGGGTGCCGCGTGCGATCAGCCGCGTTTTCCGATGTGCCACGTTTGTCCTCCCTCCCAGTTTGGGAGGGAGCTAGAGGGAGGGGCGGCTGCCGACAAAGAGACCCAATCTCTCCTATTAGACGAAACGATCCTCACCCTGACCCGCGCCCAGAGGGCACCCCAATCCGGCAAAAGGGAATCTGCCATCCCGACCTCGATTCAGAATCTCTCGGGTCTTCGTAAGTCACCAGAAAACGCGACGTACCACTCGAATTCCCTGGGTATAAGGTCGGAACAACCGTGCACCACGTGAAAATGAGGCTATGCCGCCGTCGAATTTTCACGATTAACCGTTTGGCCGTGAGGTTAGCCCAAGGCCGAAATATGCAGACCGACCGTCAATGCCGTGCAGTTTGCGGACAGCCGGAGAGCGCACGCGCTCTCCCGCGGGGCAGTGCGATATGCCTGAGACAACCGGGAGCGTCTCTACGGAGCCGATTTCAAGGTTTTCATTTTTAGTTGACCCGATCTCCCACTACACCAACGGATCGGGATTTGCCAGGCCAAGGAACTCAGTCAGCAAGTCGCGTTTTGCAACAAGCTGCATTTTTCTGTCTGGCACAAGTAGCCGTGGGATGAGAAATGGCTGTGCAACCCGCCCTTCGTCCTGAGCGAGCGCGAAGGACCCGGTGTTGCGGGGCAGCCTCAGATACAAGACTTGCTGACACCGGGACATGTCGATAGCAGCCTGCTCAAAGAGATCTGTGTTCACGAAGTGGTGTTACAGAATACGCGGCACGCCACCGTAGGATTCTTCTTCTTCGCTTGAACACCATCTCGCCGCAAAATTCAGATACCGGGTTCCGGGCGCGGGTTTGGTGTTGTGCCGGTGCGATGCCTACCGCCCAGCACTCATTTGAGAGAGCAATGCCGAACCCGCTCAAGTAGTTGTGTCGCAAGTCTCCGTTCAATGCGATGGCTTGGCCCGTCGCACCCGCAACGAGCGCTCACCAAGTAGTCGACGCTACCGGTGCGCGAGCTATCCGCGTCGTCCCGCAACCGGCGAGCCGGACCGCACGATGAAGCGCGGATATCTGCAATTCGTGCGCAGGCTTTGCGCTCTAGTGAGTCACTCTACCGTCAACGGACCGGTATCTATCGAGGGTATTTGCAGGTGTTTGAGCGCAAACTGTGTGCGTGTGCAGTGCAGTTGAACCGGCTACTAACGGCATGAACAGGTTCAGTTAGAGCTTAGTACGGATTCAGAGCGATTCACAAGCCCTGGACAGTCAATGGCTAGAACAGGTCTTGAACAAGTATAGAACTTGTACAGAATCTGTATAAAACATGTTCAATACGAATATTTGACTTGTCTTGGCGAAGTTCCGTACTCTTTCTAGAGAAATATATGAAACGTTTTCCCGGCGGAACGTGCCAGTCTTGACCGAATCACGCACCGAGATACCTATGCTTCTGTCGGTGGGTATTCGTAGGGTTCTGATGATCGGAAGCAGTCAGGGTTCACCAGTAAAGAGTGAGATTCGATGACCACAGGCGGCGGCGTAAAGAAGACAACAAAGATGCTCCAGGTGGAGAAGCGCATAAGGCGTCCGTTAGAGCGCGCTATTCCTGAGCTTGTGAACGAGCATGGCCTGACGGGTGCAGCACGGCGTCTGAATGTGTCGAAAGCAACTTTGAGTTACTGGATGCTTAAGCTGGGGATCCAGATGAGGCACGTAGCCCTCGCTCCGGGTGAGACGATAGAGGTGAAGCGGACCAGCGACTAGACGCCGAAATGCTCTATCGAGTGTTTTGGCTGGTTGTACTGCCCGAATCGGGCTGCCTACTTTTCAACTTCCGCGTATTTAAGTGTTTGCTCGCGTTGACCCGATTGCGAGTAGTGAGTAGCCTGAACGGGATTTATTTGCATGGTTGCGCGTGTTACGAGCATGCGCACGAGTTTCCGATGTTGACAGTGCGCGTTGATCCTCGTTGAGGGGAATTGTCTTGTTGAGACCCGGTGACGTGCTACGAAATTTGTTTATGGAGGCTTTTCGATCCGATGAGTAAGCGCTCTTTTGGCCTGTTCGGCCTGATGCTGATGGGTATGTTTGTTCTTGCAGCCTGTGCCGATCCAGCACAACCGACGGCTACGCCAAATAGTTCGATCAATCCGACTGCTGCGAGTGGGCAGCTTGCTACGGCGACGCCTTCGTCCGGTGCTACATCTGCACCACAGCCAACGCAAGCTCCGTCGGAGCCTGACGCCGGGGCCGGACAGGCAACGTTTGCGACGAACTGCACCGCCTGTCACAACACCAGCGACCAGACGCTTGTAGGACCAGGTCTCGCAGGAGTGGGCGACAGGGCCGCAAATCGAGTTCCAGGACAGTCGGCTGACGACTACCTGCGCACTTCGATTAAGAGCCCGGGAGATTTCATCGTTGACGGTTTCGGTCCGATCATGCCGCAGTTCGGCACATTGAGCGAATCAGACATCGAAAACCTGGTCGCCTACCTCAAGACACTGCAGTAGTAACTCTCAGTAAAGCAACTCACAATGAATAGGGCGGCGTGTCAAACACGCCGCCCTATTCATTGTGAGTTGTGTGTTCGGTCACTCTGCGGCGATGGCGTTGGCGATCAGCGCTGCCTGGAAGCCTGCGGCGAATCCACCGTCAATGTTGACGACTGATACGCCGGAGGCGCACGAGTTCATCATGGCGAGCAGAGCTGCTAGTCCGTCGAAACTGGCACCGTAGCCAACACTGGTCGGCACTGCGATGACCGGCGCTGAAACGAGACCTGCAACGACGCTCGGTAGCGCACCTTCCATGCCGGCAACAACTACTAGCACCGTAGCTGCGCGAAGCTGGTCAACCTTGCCAAGCAATCGGTGGATCCCTGCCACGCCGACATCGTTGATCTGCACAACTTCGCAGCCCATCAAGCGAGCGGTTATCGACGCCTCTTTCGCAACAGGCAGATCAGAAGTACCCGCCGATACTATGGCCAGGCCAGTAACCAGCGGCTTCTTGTCACGGGAATCGGCCCAGACCAAATGGGCATCCTCATCGAACTCTGCGTCCGGCAGCAGGGTGCGAGTCGCATCGAACGCAGCACGGTTCGTGCGAGTCACAAGCACCACACCGGACCTGCCGTGCACTCGAGACGCTATCTCTGCCACCTGCTGTGGAGTCTTTCCAGCCCCGTAGATCACCTCAGGAAAGCCCATACGTTCGGCGCGATCGTGATCGATCTGTGCAAATCCGATGTCCTCGACAGCAGAGTCGTTCGTAATCGATGCGCCCGAAGTTGCGGCAAGCGAACTCATCGCCTCTTCAGGCGAAACCCGCCCCGCTGCAACATCTGCCAGTAGCTTTTGTATGGAGTTAACCAAAAATTCTCGCGATCAATTTCAAGCTGTGAAGTGGAGCGAATTCCTGTGTCCAGATACCCGATCCAAGCGCACGTCGATACCGTAGTCAGCCTCAACGGCAGTGAGACATGATCAGATCATCTGAACTTCACACGAACCCATCCACCAATGGATGCGTCGGTTTTTTCACATGTGGCATCCCATGGTCTGGCTGTAATGTCGTGAGGAGTCATTTTAATAGCGTTCGCCAATGACCGGGGGACATCGTTGATAAACAGGAAATCTGTCAGCGTATTTTTGACCGGGCTGGTTGCAGTAGCCGCAATCGCGTGTAGCGGAAGCGACGATGCCACAGTTACTCCAGCTCCAACCGTCGAGCCCACGGCTACCACAGGATCGACATCGACTCCCGTTTCTCCGACAGCAACACCAACAGCGGCGGTGGTTGCCTCGCCAACCGAACCGACTGCTACCGCAACGACGGCACCTGGTTCGGGCAATGTCGGCTGCAACAACGTCTTCCGCAACCGGGTTGGCGAGAACCTGTCTCAACAATCACTCATTGGCGAGGACCTCAGCTGCTCGGACTTTACCGGTGCTGATTTCAGCGGAGCGAACCTGAGTTCCGCAGACCTGAGTAATTCGATACTTACTCGTACCAGCATCACGGGCACCAATTTCAGCGACGCAGATCTTTCCAGTGCAAACCTGGCTGAAATCGACCTGACGGTTGCGACAATCGCGGGTGCGAAGCTAAATGGTGCGGACCTGACCGACGCAAACCTCAATGGTCTTGACCTTCAAAGAATGGATCTGTCCGCTGCAGTCCTGGACAGAGCAAACCTGGAAGGCGCTGACCTCACGTCAGCCGATCTTTCGAGCGCAACTCTTACAGGAGCCTCGATTGACGCCGCCGATCTTTCAGGAGCGGACCTATCCGGAACTACCAATGGATTTAACACAGGCGGCTTGAGCTTCAAGCGGGCCGTTTTGGTGGGAAGTGATCTGTCGGGCGCGAACCTGTTTGGTGTGGACTTTACTGATGCCGATTTGAGCAATGCGAATCTGTCAGGTGCATCTTTCGATAACGATGATGAGAGCATGGTGCAACTCACGAGAGCCAATTTCACAAATGCGAATCTGACCAACGCGACGTTGACCAGTGAACTGGGTGGAGGCTCCGTATTTACAGGTTCTAAGATGCCTGGAGTGAGCCTGAGTGGTGATTTTGGCGGAGTCGACTTTTCTGACCTGGATTTCACCGACGGAGTGTTTGTCGATGTCGATCTCACGGAAGGGTTGCTGGTCAACGCAAAATTGACGGGCATTTCGATTTCCGGCTCGGTGTTTGATGACGTCGATCTTTCGGGAGCTGACCTGTCCGGTACCTCAAATGGAATCAACACAGGTGGCCTGAGATTCGCTCGTGCCTTGCTGTTGGGTGCTGATCTCTCGGGTGTTCGCTACTTCGGAACCGACTTCACTGATGCTGATCTGGGCTCTACCAACCTGTCAGGGGCATCCTTCGATAATGATGATGAGAGCAAGGTGCAACTCACCAGAGCCAATTTCACAAATGCGAACCTCACCAATGCGACATTGATGAGCGAAACTGGCGAAGAGGCTATCTATACAGGTTCTACGATGCTTGGCGTGAGCCTGAGTGGTGATTTCGCAGGAGTCGATCTTGCCGATCTGAACTTCACAGGTGGCACGCTGACTGATGCTGATTTCTCAGGAGCGATTCTTGTCAATGCCACGCTTTCCGGCGTCGATATAACGGGTTCGGTGTTTGACGATGCAGATCTTTCTGGAGCTGACCTGTCCGGTACTTCCAATGGATTCAACACAGGTGGCTTGAGTTTCATGCGTGCCGTGATGGTGGGTACTGATCTGTCGGACGCGAGCCTGTCCGGCCCTGACTTTACCGACGCTGACCTGAGCACTGCGAATCTATCTGGCGCAACCATCCAAAATGACTCGGCCAACAGCGTCACACTCGCGAACACCACCTGGACCGACGCCACCTGTCCAGACGGTACAAATGCTTCGTCAAATGGGCAAACCTGTGAAGGGCACCTGTGACGGTAGCTTGAGATCTGTTGGACGAATTGATGCGCTCCGTTTCTGGTAGGAAAAGGCTCGCGACCCCTAGCGTATGAACGCCTCTACTTGCGCTGTTAGTGCGTCTTCGATCCGCAGTCTTGCGCCGGGAGAGATCGGTTCTGGCAGATCGTTCACAGGGTGCCACTCAACCGCCGTGCTTTCGTGAGAAACCGCTATCTCGCCTCCTGTTCGTTCCACTTCGTAGAGGCCGATCACGTACTGGACGATTTGCACGTCGGGGCCGCGTTTGTAGCTCATGATCGAGTGGAGCGCCGGGTCTGAGTAGACGCCGATAAGCCTCGTCACGCGACTCTCGATACCGGTCTCTTCCAGCATCTCTCGCACGGCGCACTCCGCCATGCTCTCACCGGCGTCCATGCCGCCGCCCGGAAGTCCCCAAAGGCCGTTGTCAGACCGCTTTTGCAACAGCACCTTACCGTCTTCGATGAGCAGGGCATTGGTCCCTGCGCCAACGTAGTCGATGGGCTTCGGGATGAGGTTTCCCTCCTGGTCACGCATGGACTGCCAGGACTCCTGGGAGGATTCGTTCGATGGCATGAGACTGCTCCGGGCTTGAGCTGGGGTTTGGGAGGGAGATCGGACGTAGATGATATGGGCTACGAAGGGACCGGCGAATGACGATTGCTTGCGACCCGGTTGGCAGCGTGAGCTCGCTTTCTCAGCCATCTCTTACGCTGTGGTGCTCACAGATTCGTGCTGGCTGACTATTCTGAGCAGGTAGGCACTGGAGGGACACACTATGAGAAATATCCAGGGCAAGGTTCCGCAGTCGGCGTTTTCACGGTTTCTACTTGGAGCAGGGATCGGAATTGCGATATCGATACCGCTCTTCATCGGGATTGAAGATGTGGCAGTACGGATTCTATTCATGCTCGGCTTCGCAGGGATAATGGGCGGCGCGCAGGTGGTCGCCGGCGGAACATCAGCGCGGTCCGGGTCTCTCATGCGATGGATGCTTGCGATTGGCACTTTGACCATGCTGGTGGGCGTTGCCGTGTTCTGGATGGTTAACTAGACCGCACTGCTGGCACACTGGCACATCGGTTACGCTTCACGGAATGATCAGGAGCAACCGGTGCTGAATGTTGTGAAACCTCCTCGTCTATGTGTCGCATGCCCATGACACCTGATCTGAAAATTCCGTTCACAAAATGGGACCCAATTTCTCTGGATGAACTTGGTTCCGTGATGGACGGCGCGACGTTCCGGTGGTGTATTGCGGGTGGTTACGCTGTCGAGCTGTTCGCCGGGGAGTTTGATGTTCGGCCGTATCGCACTCATGGTGACGTCGACGTCGTGGTGTTCAGGGACGATCAATCGAGCGTTCAGACGCATCTTTCCGACTGGGAGCTGTTCGCTGCTGACCCGCCGGGAACACTGCGTCGCTGGGAGTCGGGAGAGCAACTTGGCGCAGGTATCCACGATATCTGGGGACACCGG
>JAJCYX010000211.1 GCA_029262715.1 Chloroflexota bacterium | reverse complement strand
CCCAGATTGGGAGGGAGTTAGAGGGAGGGTCGGTAGCTGACAAAGGTAACCACTCTCTCCTGTTAAACGGAACAACCCACACCCTGACCCTCTCCCTGCCAGGGAGAGGGAATGTTTGTCATTCTGAACTTGATTCAGAATCTCCCGGGTGACTGTACGACACCAGAAAACGCGGCACGCCGCAAAAGCAGCTTGCTGCCCCGTGCAGGCCGTCACTCACATGCATGTATGCCCACCGGGCATTTCTCCGTGGCTCGACCCAATGAGCCACCTGATATTCCTGCGTACAAACTGCGCGGTTGCCCTGATGGCTCACCGGCGTGATCCAGTCGGCTCACGACCATGTGGGTTTCTACTCAAGCCAGTTGTGTAGCTAGCTTGGAGCCGGACCGTCCGAACCGAGTCTAACTTTGGCTCAACGAAAGCGATGACGGCTCTGCCCGGTGAAGATAAGCAGCAAGCCGCTTGAAGCACCCACGAGTCCAGACCGGATACACGAGCTACAACGTCCGGGAGCAAATCAGATGACATTCATAAACGTACAGAACACATCCGACCACGCAGAGATCGTTCCGGCACGCGGCCAGCTTGGCGTAGTGCTTAAGCCTGGCGAGAAGGCGACCGTCTGCCCAGAAGGCGTCAACGGACAGGACAAGTTCTACCACATGCTGTCAGATGGCAAGATCACAGAACGCGGACGCAAGCGCGCTCGAGTTCTGCAGTTTCTCCCGCATCACGATGGCGGCGGATTTAACCGGGCAGCGTAAGCGCCCGTAGTTCTAGTAATTTCCGGACTGGCATCCTCCAAGGCCAGTCACTTCTCAGGGGAACAGGTCGAGGTCGCCAGTGAGCGACCTCGACTTTTTTTGCTCGTCACGTGTTCTTCATTAGCGTTCAGAGTCTGTGAAGCTGGCTAAGTGCCATCAGACACAATCGCCTATCCCTCGTTCGACAAACGCTATCCTGTGCGGATGCAGTACGCGCCCGAACCGACCGAAGAACAGCTCTCGGCACTGGCCAATGCCCTGTCTCCAGGCAGCACGGTCATGTTCGATCATCGCATTCTCGGTGGACTTGGCTGCACGATGGACGTGTTGCGTGTAGAGGAACGGTCAGGCAGCGAGTTCAAGGCGATCCTCAGGCGTCGAGGCAACTGGTCACGCGACGACAACATGGCCGCAGCACGCGCCGAACTGGAGGTGCTGTGCCTGCTCAGAAGCAACGGAATACCGGTCCCTGAGCCGCTGTGGGCCGATGAGACCGGCATATTCACCGAGCCGGCCACACTGATCGAGTTTATCGAGGGCAAGCCACTGATGGCTCCGGAAGATCCCATCGACTACACGACTCAACTGGCGCTCATGCTGGTGCGTCTCCACGACATCTCGCCGAATCCCGCGGTTCGCAGCACGTTACGTGACTACAACGCTCAGGAGACCGAGGCGTTTGCTCATGTTGACCCACCAAAATACGTAGCTGGTCATCACCTTGGCGCGAAATTATGGGCTACTCAGCGGTCCGAGCTGAAGCGGACATCGCTTGAGGCAGGAGTGTTCCTGCACGGTGATTACTGGCCCGGCAACACGCTCTGGCAGGGGCAAAAGCTGGTTGCCATCGTCGATTTCGAAGAGGTCGGTACAGGCGACCCGGCACTTGATGTCGGCACCGCTATCGTCAACTACCGATTCGAGCCTTGGCGAGATGCGGCGGACAACTTCATCGCTGTATACAAAGCGGAGTCCGGCCGTGATCTCGATACATTGCGGTTCTGGTCACTCCGGGAACTTCGACGCCCGATGCCGGACATTGCCAGGTGGTTCCCATCGTTCAAGGAGTTCAGTTCACGCCCCGATCTAACTGTTGACCAACTGCGCAGTCTGCATGAGGGTTTGGTCAAAGAAGAGTTGAGCTAATTTGTTCTCAAAAACAGCCGTGTGGAGATCTGAACCATGATGCTCACCGCTATCCAACGCCTGTACAGCTACAACTCTCAGATGACGGGCCATGTCATCGAAGTTGCAAAATCCCTGTCGCCGCAACAGTTCACAGAGTCCGTTTTCGCAGGGCAGCCATCGGTCCGAGACACATTGGTCCACATTGCGGACGCACAGGTGTGCCACGTTTCGTGGTGGAACGATTCGATGACACGAGACGAGTCGTTTGCTCGACAGTTCCCAGTCGCTTACTACGCGGACCTCGCGGCAGTCTCAACGTTCTGGCACTCAGTCGAACAGGAGACCTCAGAGTTCGTTGAAAGCCTCGCAGACGACGCCAGCCTCGAACGAAAGTACCAGCGGACAGCAGGTGATGGCTCGGTCATCGAGAGACTGCTCTGGGAGATGATGCTTCACGTAGTCAATCACGGCACGCAGCACCGTAGCGAGGTCGCAATCATGCTAACGGCTCTCGGGCACTCTCCGGGAGACCTCGACCTGCTCTAGCCGCGCCCGCCAGCCAGCTTTCGCGCCTCCGGCAACCTGCGCAATCGCATCATCGCTATAGTACCGACGACCGGGCCGATCGCCAGCACAGCAAACGCCAGTCCCCAACCGCTCGCATCCTCAAGCACAGGAATCAGCCAGATCGAGCCTGCCGTCAGCAGAAAACCCAGGCCGGTCTGGAACGTCAGCATCGTGCCGCGGTACTCAGGTGGCGAAAGCTCCGTGACCGCCGTTGAAAACTGCGCCGAATCGGCCACAACCGTCGCTCCCCAGATCATCGCAACGATCACGATCAGCGGCGCAAGCTCTATCGGCAGGAAGCCAATGAGCACGGCCATGCTGCCTGAAAGCACCATCAAGACGCTCGTCACAAGCGTCCTTCCAAACCGCTCGGCAAACAGGCCTGCCAGTGGGCTTGCAACTGCGCCAACGAAGAAGACCAGGAACGTCAACGCGCTGGCAAGGTCAAGTGAATCGCCGACCAGCGGTCTCGTGCCGATGACGACTGCCATGAACGTGCCGATCCACGCCCACATGGCGTACAGCTCCCACATGTGCCCTAAATAGCCGATCAGCGCCAGCCGCATGCCACGGTTGGTGAACACGGTCAACATGGAGGAAGGGCGGAACTTTGCTGCCGGAACCTCGTAAGGCCCATCGTTGACCAGAGCCCGCATCGCCAATCCGCCGCCGAATGCTAAGAACGAGCTGCCGAGGATCACAGCCTCCCAGTTATCGACGAATATTGAACTAAGTAGATGCGGCGAGCCTGACCCGAGCGTTAGCGCCCCGATCATCATGCCGAGCGCAAATCCACGGTTTTTGGTGAACCAGCCTGACAGCACCTTCATGGCAGGTGGATAGACACCGCCGAGGAACGCTCCGGTACCGAACCTGACCAGTATGAGCAGCGGCAGATTGTCCAGCGGTATGACGAGAAGGTTGAGAGCGCCTGCGCCGATTGCCGAGATGAAGAAGAGGGTTCGGGCGTTGAGCATGTCGGCGAGGTTCGTGAGTGCGATTGTGATGGTGCCAAACACGAATCCGAGTTGAACGGCGATGGTCAACCAGGCGACGTCCTGCTCTGTTAGCCCCTTTTGGGCTTCGAGGGCGTCTGTGATGGCGTTGGTGGAGAACCAGACTGAGAGGCCGAACAGCGATGCTACAGAGACGATGAGCAGCGTTCGTCGGCGGGCGCGCGATTCTTCGCGTTCCGAGTTGAAGGTAGGGTTCGCCGCAGCGCTGTTCTGACTCATCGCAGATTCGATGTTAGCTTGTTGGGGATAGGTGCCGCGTGCGGCGTTTTCTAGTGCGGCACGAGAGGCTGATCGATAGAGGACCAGTGTTGCGATCTTCATTCTCCCTCCCTGGCAGGGAGGGAGTTAGAGGGTGGGTTGGTATGTTCCCTGTGCGAAGTCGCTACAACGCATGGTTCAGCCAGATATTAAGAGAACAATCGGAGTATTTGAGTTGGTTTCAGATGACAAGACCTACTTCCAGGACGGGTTGCACGGCAATCACTGCTTCGGCTGTGGGGCGTGGAATGAGAGTGGCTTGCGGATCAAGAGTTTCTGGGAGGGAGACGAGTCTGTATGCGTCTTTGAGCCTCAGCCCCATCATGCAGCCATGCCGCCCGATGTGATGAACGGCGGCATCATTGCTTCGGTCATCGATTGTCACAGTGTCTGTACGGCGATCGCCGATGCTTACAGGCGCGAAGGACGAGATGTCGGCGATGGCCAGAAGATCTGGTACGCAACGGGGTCACTGCACGTCAACTACAGGCTGCCAACACCCGTGGCGGGGCCGATCACCGTTCGGTCGAAGATTACCGATTCAAGCAGCAAGAAGACGGTCCTTGCCGTTCAACTGTTTTCGTACGAGAACGAGATGACGTGCGATGGCGAGGTTCTGGCAATCCGTGTACCTGACGAATGGGCCGACCCCGAAGGCTTACTGCAGCACCTGAAGAAGTGAGCGGCGGCGTGCCGCGTTTTCTGCTGATGGGCGGTGGTCCCGGTGCGGTGTACGCGGGTTGCTATCGATAAGTGTCATCCCGATCGAAGTGGAGGGACCTGGGGATGCGAGGCACACTCATATACGAGTCTTGTTACGACAGGGAATGCTGGCAGCTGTTTGCTGTGTGGAGAGTGAGCTCTCATCGACAGGTCAGATCCCTCCGCTACGGTCGGGATGACATGGGTCGCCTCACATCACCGGATCCTTGACCCGCGAGCGGAAATCCCCGCCCCGGACGAAGGGCACACAGCCACCCCTCTATCCAACTTCAACCTTCGACTCACCGGGAAGCTCGGCTGGTCACCGCCACTGGCCGCCTGCACACGTAGATGCTGTTCGTCGGGTTGGATGAATCCAGTATCTCCACATCGGTCAGCCCCGCCTTCGCCAGCATCTCAAGCGCAAGCTCACGGCCCCATACCGTCCCCAGGCCAGCGCCGTTTGCGGCCAGAGAGACGGTCATGCAGTGCATGGTGCTTACGGTGTACAGATACGGTGCCAGCGGGTTGCCGATGTTGTTCTTCAGATCGCTCGACGCCTTGATGTCGATCATCAGGTACACGCCGTCTGGCTTCAGGGTTCGGCCAATCTCGTTCAGTGACCCCTGCGGATTTGCCTGATCGTGAATCGCATCAAACGTGGTCATCATGTCGAACGAAATGTCATCAGGCAGAGCGGTTGCGTCCTGCACCTCGAAACTGACATTGCTCAGACCCATCTCAGTCGCCTCTGCCCTCGCAAGCTCGATCGCATCTGCCGCTATGTCGTAGCCGGTGAGTGTCGATGCAGGATAGGCGGCGGCCATCAGGTTCATGTTGTGGCCGGTGCCGCAGCCGATGTCACAGACGCTGATTCCTTCCATCAGCCGCTCTTCAAGCCCCGGAACAACCCGTATATAGCCATCGAACAGTTTCTCGTTGTACTCACGCCTGAAACGCTGGTCCATGAGAGAGGTGAACTCGGGCCTGAACTGCGAATACGGCACGCCTCCACCTTCACGGAAGGCATTCACTACAGAATCGACGTGCTTGCCAAGATATGTGAGAAGTCCGGCATTGACAGACCGGTTGGAAGCGCCATCACCGGTCAGGCTCACAGCGTGCTCTTCTGGCAGTGAAAAAGTGCCGCTGGGGCTATCGAACTCCATGATCTCGCCTGTCGTGACGGCACCTAGCCACTCTCGGACGTATCGCTCGTCAAGCCCTGCGCGTTTCGCCAGTTGTTCGCTCGTTGCCGGGCCCTCCGCTGCTGCGTCCCAGAGGCCGGCTCGGAAACCGACATCGATCATCAGTGTCAGGGCCGCGCCGACGTAGATATCGCCGATTCGTCCGAGGAATTTGGTCGCTTTCGCTTCATTCAATCGTGTTCAACTCTTTCGTTGTTTATTTTTGGCTCCGTCAGGTGGGACGGATTATTCGTTCTTACTTCATCCTGAACCAACAGGAAGCCGAAACGACCCTCGCCCTTTATCCCTCTCCCAATCTGGGAGAGGGGAACGACTGTCACTCTTAACTCGATTCAGAATCTCTTGATTGACCGTGTTAATTCGGTCAGATCCCTCCGCTTTAGTCGGGATTACAGACCATCAAACCAAAACGCGGCTGTGCCGCAGAAAACGCAGCTTGCTGCTCGGGATGACTAACAGCTGCCGCCCGGCAATCACATTTCGCCCTCAGCCACTCGCAGCCTTATCAACACACTGTCCTTCGCCGTTGCTCGAACCATTGACCTTCTTGCCCACCCTCGATCGAGGAGTCCGGCTGCTATCACGTCGAGATCGTCTGTCACTACTTCGGATACGGCCAGTATCAAATTACCTCGCAGTACGATCGGGAGCTCATCTGCGTCTCGAATGTTTGGCCACCACTGCCTTGCGCGGTACGTCATCACTGAGATGCCGTTCTCTGTCTGTCGATAGTTCACCGGAACCAGGTAAAGCAGGTAAAGACGGCCACTCTTGCGTCCGGTCACGTGCAGTAGCACAACTTTGCCACTTAACAGCCAGTGAAAGCGGCTCTGTAGCAGCCTGCGAGCGAACGCATTGCCAATTGCCAGAAACGGTTTCAGCAGTTTGGTCATCTCATACTCCAGTAGATATGAAGCCACTCGCTCCCGGCGCAGTGTATTAAGAATGGTCTGAACTGCCGAAACCTCGATTAGCAGCATACTGGCCGCAATCAGCTCCGCACAGGATAGAGAATGTCGTTCACCGAGACTCTGAATTCGTACTCACTCGTCATCGCCTTCCCGGTGCTGCTGCTGTCGATGTTCATTCTGCTGCCGATCAGAAGGTGGCGGTTGCGGATACCGCTCTACTCAACCGTACTCATCCTCGCATTGGTCGGGTTCTCGCTTCTGCGTCCCGGTGGTAGCACCGTGGCATCTACTGATGAAGCCAATGCGATACTCGCATCAGGCCAGCCGGTATTCGTGGAGTTCTTCTCCAACACATGCACGCTGTGCCTTGCGAGCGAGCCGAATGTGAGAAGCCTGAAATCAGATATTGGTGACAGGGCACAGGTGCTCAAACTGAATGTCCAGGACGGACTGGCGATTCCTCTGATGCGGGAGTTCAACGCATTTTCGACACCCACGTTCATCGTGTTCAACGACCTCGGGCAGGAGGTGTGGCGGCAGACCGGGACGGTGCTGAACAAAGGCGATGCCCTAGAGGCGCTCGACCTGGGTTAGCTACACACCACCGCTCCTTGCCAGCAGATCTTCGACTTCCTGGCGCGACTCAGGCACACCACGCAGTCCTGTGCGGCTCACGCAGATAGCCGCCGCGGCAGAAGCGAACCTGCCAGCTTCAGTCACGCTGTGGGTCTCGATGTAGCGGACAGTGAACGCGGCGCTCCACACGTCGCCTGCTCCTGTAGTGTCAACCACTTCGGGCGGCTCAACAGCTTTTATCCGGTGCTCGTTGCCGTCTAAATAGACCGTTGCGCCATTGCTGCCGTGGGTCACCGCTAGCATTCGACTCAGGCGCATCCAGCCTTCGAGGTCGCCTGAGATCATTGCCTCGTCATTCGAGAGCACTATCAGGTCCCACGGACCCGTGATGCTGGTGATGTCGGGAGCGGTGAGGGTTATGAGGCCGTCTGCGCCTACGTAGCGAAACCAGCCTTGCGGTATCAGGCAGGCGAAGTCGGCCCAGAACCAGCTGCGGCAATCTAACGGCAGTTCATCCAGTAACGGCCCCGCGAACACCGTTGAGGCATTCCTGGCCCGTTGAGCAAGTGCGCCCAGCGAACTGTCGATGACCGGTGCCCGGCTTATCAGCCGTTGCTTTCTGAAATCGCCGTCTATCCAGTCTTCGAAAATCGTCTGCTCGCCGTCTGGATCAGCGCTGGTTTCGAGATTCCCTGGCTCTTTGTCATCACCGCTTCTGGAGCGCGAGTTCGGTCCTGTCGCCGAGACTACGCCAACACGCTCTCCAGTCAGCAGCCATGCGGTGAGAGCTGTGTAGAGCGATGCTCCGCCGTGTTCCGGTTCAGAGCGTTCGCCAGCGGCATCGATGTGTATGTCTTGCGACTGGTAGCCGACACCGAGGTACTTGAGCGGCGGAAAGCCAGATTGGTCAGTATGAGAAGAGCTGTTCACGGATAGTTGCCATCCGGCCTTGTCTCAGCGGCTCTCAGGCAGCGATTCTCTGGTGACTTTACGAAGCCAGAGATCGCCGCCGGTTTTTCGAAGGGTTAAGCAGTAGCAGCAAGCATTCCCAATTCGTCTGCCACAACATTCGTCTGCCATAGCTAATTGCGTGGCAGAATCACAACCCTGCGCTGGTTACCTTCGCCTTCGCTCTCTGTCTTGACACGCCCGTGCGAAGCGAGTGACATGTGGACAATTCGCCTCTCACCGGGTGGCATGGGGTCCAGCGCAGATGATCGGCCGCTGCTGGCTACTCTACCCGCAGTACGTCGAGCGAGTCGCCGAAGCATCTCAGCCCTTCGCTGCCTGTAGTCCTCGACATCGATGGTTACGAACGCTTTTCGACCAAGCTGGCGGCTGACGACCATGCGAACCAGGAACTGAAGCGCCTGGAGAGTCTCACCGCGCCTGCCGATCAGTAGTCCGGCGTCCTCACCCTCGATCTCGAAGACCAGCGAGCCGTCCTCGGTATCGTCACGCACATAAGTCTCGGCCACGACGCCCATCGTGGCGAGGAAGTAGTCGAGCACCTCTGCAACGAGCTGCTCCGCTTCGGCATCGCGCTCAGCAGGTGGTCGCTCTTCCCGGCGAGGCCGGTCGTCCTCACGTCCTTGATCTGAGGCTGGTGACTCTTCATATTCGGATGCGCGTTCATCCTGTGGCCCAGAGTCCTCGGAAGATGCAGGGGCTTCCTGTTCGTCTGGCTCTCGGCGAACAGTCCTCTGGCGTCCGCCACTGGCTCGTCCTCTGCCGCCGCGGGTGCCACCGCGAGCACGGGGACCTCGGCTTCGACCGCGGGTTGCGCGCTCAGGTCGGTCACCGCTGTCCCTCGAAGAGTCAGTAGAGGTTTCGTCCTGTGATTGATCAGAAGATTCGGTAACTGGCTCGGATTCGGGCGAAGCGCTATCGCTCTCATCCGCATCTTCCTCAGTTTCCGACGCCCGTTTAGCCGCCTGTCCGACAAGCTCTATCTCGATCCGTGCAGGTTCACCGCCGAAGCCAAGAATGCCCGACCGTCCAGGGCTTACGACCCTTATCTCAACGTCTTCGAGATCGACGCCTAGCGTTTCGAGCGCGTCTTCGGTCGCCTCGTCTACTGTCTTGCCGGTGAACATCCGTGGACTGTTCATCATCATCCTTCTCTCCGGACTCATCGTCGTCTTCGGAATCGTCATCTGAAACCAGCGCTGCGGCGCCCGCCGACGAGCCCGATGGCTCGGCTAACAGTTTCGCCCTTGCCTCAGCGCTGCCCAGGTACGCTCTTCCGAACAGAACAACAGGTTGTTTGCCGCCGACGAAATACTGAATGAGTATGCCGACGAAGTTCGAGAACAAAATGTAGAGCGCCAGACCAGCCGGGAACTGGAATGTGAAGAATCCGAACATGATCGGAAGCATCCAGAGCATTATCTGGTTGGTCTGGGCTTGTTGAGCCGATGACGGTGTCTGGTTGCCGCTCGTCATCTTCTGCTGCAACCACATGGTTGCGCCAACCAGGATTGGCAGTGCGAAGTTCCAGGGCAGCGGAGCTCCCTGTACGAAGTCGACAAGGTCAACGCCGAGGAACTTGCTGTTGATCGGCACGCTCGATATTGCCGGGTTCCATGAGTAGAACGCGGCCGAAAGGTTCGCCATGCCTTCGGGAGTTGGCGGCATTGTGCGCAGAATGGCCCGGTACAGACCGAACCAGATAGGCATCTGGATTATTAGCGGTCCGAGACAGCCGATGGGGTTGACCCCGGCTTCTCGGTACAGCTTCATCGTCTCTGACGAAAGCGCACGCTTCTCAGCAGGACCCTTGTTCTTGTACCTGTCCTGCAGCACCTTGAGCCTGGGCTGAAGCTCCTGCATTTTCTTCATGCTGCGCGTCTGGCGAACGGTCAGCGGTATCAGCACAACACGAATTAATACTGTGAAGACGATGATGCTGAGGCCGAAGTTGCTGAACAGCACATCTGACAACAGCGCAAGGCTGTTGATCATCGGCCGCATCAGCAGCTCATTCCAAATGGAACCTGCGAACTCCATCAGGCATTACCTCTCTTTAGAGAGCAGGCGCGATAACGGGGGCTGAAGAAGATGGAAGAGAAAATTAGCTGCATCCCTTACCGTCCCCCTTCGCCTCAACACAGTTCAACAGAGACAATGACTCGGGCTGATACTGCCTTAGCTGGCCGCTGTCGGTGTGTACGGAGATCACATTTTCTGCAAAAACCGGGCTGGACTTCATGCCGCGATCGTTCGTGTCAAAAATTCCGCGAACTGCACCGTCAGCCAGTACTACTACGGTGATGTCCTTTTCGCCAGAAGCCACCGCAAGCGCCGGGCCGCTGCTGCTTTCGAACAGGGCTGGCTGCGCCACGATCTCATCGCCAACCTCAGCCGGAGCCTGCCAGCGCTCCTGACCGTTAGCGGCGTCCAGCGCAAAGACCTGGCCGGGAAGGCTTGCAACGTAGAGGGTTCCGTCCACGAGAAGCGGCTCCGCCCAGACCCAGCCGCCTGCATCAAAGCTCCACTCGGTGAACGAGTCGAGAACATTCGAGTTCGGGTTCTGGCGTCTCACCGCAAGATCAAGCGCATAAACCTCGTCACCAAAGCTGCCGATGTAGACAGTCGTATCGGTCACATGAGGAGTTCCGGCGATCGCGCCGCTCGCCTTGAACCTCCACTGGATTCGGCTCGAAGGGTCTGCGTCGTTAATCCCGTCGTCCGAAAGATCGACGGCGTAGAGCGTTGACTGGAGCGTTCCGAAATATGCAATGTCATCAACAACGGTGATGCCGCCCCAGACAGCTCCGTCCAGAGGAATGCGCCATTTCTCTCGCTCTTGGGAACTGATCTGATCTGAAAGCTGGCGGTCAGCATCCGAAGTCGGATCGAGGCCGATAAGGAAGCCACGAGGATTGTCGCTGCCGCCGACCGCAGATGTCCCGACAGCAAGTGTTGTCTCGCCAACCCCGATGCTG
>JAJCYX010000210.1 GCA_029262715.1 Chloroflexota bacterium | reverse complement strand
CTGCTGTACACGTACGGGAAAAGCCTGGCTGCTGCAGTCGGCTATCCGGTTGGATCACCGTTAGTGATCGAAAGTGATGTCGGGATTGTCGGAACAAGTTTTGCGGTGTTCCTGCTTATAGTCAATTGGATTTTAGGCTGGGCGTTTCGTGTACTGATTGTGTTCACCGTTGGTTTCTGGCTGAAGTTAATGTTGAATCGAGAACAATGGAAGCAGTGAGGCTTTGATGACTCGAAACTATAGTGTTCTCAGAGATCCTTTAAAGGCAAGGTTCTTTCGCACTCACGAGCCGCAAATCAGAACAACCCAAGATTTGGAAGAGTTCGAGAAGGGCATACTCAAGTGGACACCAAGCGGGAAACCAGTTGACTGCAATGACATAGAGCCCAACATCGGCTATGACAAGTTGGCATCGCTTGACAATCACGCTGTTACCACACATAACAGAGTCTACGTAGACAGCAATAACAGTCGGCTGTCTATCGCAAACGTGCTAGCGGGACTCGCTCGCGAAGTTCATAAAGATCAATTAATCGAAGTCGGCGATGTCGAACTCATCGAAAACATCGACAGCGTCAATTTCATTGGCACCGAGCCGGTGATACCAAATGAGGGAACTTCGAATCGCCCTGCGCCTTCAGGAATAGTAAAACTGATGAGAGCCATGCTCACACAGTTTTCTCTCGCTATCTGGAATGGATTCTGCAACCCTGAACCGACAAAGGCGATTTAGGTAGCGAATGACTTCAAGCCCATTGGCTCGGGTTGTCAGCAATCACTTCGCCGAAACAGCTAGATCGTCTTTCGCTGTTGACTTAAGAAACACTCCACGCTCGTGATTAATCAGTTCGAGTTCATAGTTCGTTATGTACTCGAGCGCGCTGGCGTAAGGCTCTTCAAGTTCGCCGTCCCGGTTAACCAATTCACTCTCGTAGATCGCGAACTCGATCTCGTTGAACCCAACATCCTCGATGGGCAACCCAAGCTTACGGGCAAAATTGTGCCTGATCGTCTTGGCAACAAGATCAAACGGAGCGTCGATGAGCAACACAGGATCGCGGTCCAACTTCTTAGTTCGCGAACTCTCCTGGCTCAGACTTTCTCTGGCACCTTTCACCAAGTCGCTGAGCTGATTCTCACCGAGAGGCTTCTCAACCTGCTTCAACTGAACCAACAATCCGTCAGAAAGCATCGCGACTCTGGCTCGTTCGGATGGCTTAACGGATGATCCATCAGGCTCAGACCAGCTAAAGAGGTGTTTCTTCCAAATATCCATCTCACTCTCTTTGTCGTACTCGAAAGCCCTAACCAACTCCGAATCCAGACTACATACGTACCGCCACACGCGCATGTCGAACTTTTCCGTGAAGTACTCGAGTACTGCCTGCTCTGGTGTCGAAACATCTCGACCTGTGATCACCGTCTTGATCAGATCGTTAGTGATGATCTCTCGATCTGACCCCTCTAGAGCCCTCTCCCACCGTTCTATCAGGTCATTTACTGTGTCGTAGGATGCAAATTTGTTGTCCGAGGCAATGAGCAGAGTATCGACCTCGAATGGTGATTTCAGAGCGTCCTCTAAGAAGCTTCGAGTGAACTTCGAGTTGATCGCTCTAATCTTCTTTCCATCGTCGGTCGAGGTGACCAGATTGGCACCGGTCATGACCGCCTTAACTTCACCATCGTGAATTAGGCGCGATCCTTCCTCATCTGTGTCCAAGACGACGATTTGGAGGCCTATCAAATCCTTGAGGTATTTTTGCATCTGCTCACCGTCATCCCCGTAAGGATCCTTACGGGAAGTCGGCGGCAAATAGACGGGTCCGGTAAACGGCTTTCCGAGCTCCTTCCGGCAGTACGCATCAAGTTGGACTATAAACCAAGCCACCTCTTGTGAGCAGCCGTTTGGCAGGATCGCCCACTCAGGCTTGAGATCTACCCTCTTTGCATATTTCTCAGCTTGCTTCCGTAAGGCTTTGAAGTAGATGAA
The DNA here is from genome assembly GCA_029262715.1 of Chloroflexota bacterium. GTDB lineage: Bacteria > Chloroflexota > Dehalococcoidia > Lucifugimonadales > Lucifugimonadaceae > JAJCYX01. The sequence continues at coordinate 2,149 of JAJCYX010000210.1, read as the reverse complement.
GCGGGCATCGATTGACTTCGTGAGCTGTTGCCTTGCGTAAAAAGGCTGATCCACATTGCTGCGGATGAGGTATTCCCAATGTGCAATAGCGTAGAAACGTGGGTTCGGTTTATCGAACAGGGAGAGAATCGTTTTTTTTCGGTATTCCCAGTTTTTCTGAGTCCGCGCCGGATAACGGAATAACAGGATAAGGCAGTACGCCATCGTGAATGCGTAGAAACCTGAACTATCCCACTTCGCGTCTTGTTCCCCGCGCCTATCCGGATCATCGAAAAAGCACTTTTCCGCAAATCCACGGATTTCCGCTTCGGATTTCTGTGTCTGAAGCGCGCTTTCTAAATCATATACCGACGAAGGAAAGTCCCCATGACTGGGAACCAATGCTGGGATAGGAGAAGTCATATATTAATTGATGCAGCCCATCGGCATATGGTGCTAACAATTTCAACACACCGAGGCCGGACCGTCTCACGTGTTCAGGGGCCGTAACCGCCCGTTTAATAAACCTACGTTATACTTTGTGAATGTTATCACAAAGTAGTTGCTTCGTCAACTATCCCGCCGCTCGAAAGAGTTTGGGATGGCAGAACGTGTGAACACTAAATGTAGACTAAAAGATATCACCGCTCTCGGCAATGGGAAGTCTATGCTACTTGCACGTACTTTCGACCACTGTAGCATCTCATTCAAACCAGACATATGGGGATAATCGAACTCACAACGATGCCTGTAACCTGTTTTTCGGAGCTACCGGCGAGACTGTCCCTGAAGATAGCACTCAGTCATACTCCCTATGCTGCCAAGCATCAATCATGCTACGGGTAAGTATCTACGCACACGGCGCTGTGTCAGATTACATTGTGCGAGCTCGAAGTAGTACTCCGATGCAAGCCTTCGTCACCTGCAGCTGACTGCAAGCGGTCCAGCTCGACTGTCATCTCGGCGACCACGGTCGAATATGCGGGGTTCGAGTAGACGTTATTCATCTCGTTCGGGTCGTTATCAAGATCAAACAGCTCCCACTCAGGCGTAATGCTGATGTCTTCAGTCCCGGACGCACCAGGCGCTTCGCCGTAGTAGTAGATCAGCTTGTAGCGATCATTCCTCACGCCATAGTGCCCAACTATCTTGTGGCGGGACATGTGCATCCAGTAGCGGTAGTACATACTGGTCTGCCAGTCTCCCGGAGTTGCAGCCTGTAGAACCGCACGACCACTGGCACCCTGCATCTCCGGCGGCAGTTCGACACCCGCAAAGTCGAGGAACGTTGGAGCGAAATCGACGTTCAGCAAGATGTCGTCAGAGGTCGCACCAGCAGGGATCTCGCCCGGCAAGCGAGCAATAAATGGCATCTTCAGCGATTGCTCGTACATGAACCGCTTGTCGTGCCAGCCGTGATCTCCGAGGAACATGCCCTGGTCTGACGTGTAGATCACCAGGGTGTTCTCGGCAAGACCGTGCTCGTCCAGGTAGTCCAGTATCGTCCCGACGCTGTCGTCTATCGCCTGCACAGTGCGCGTGTAGTCGGTGATGTACCGCTGGTACGCCCATCGACGCTTCTCGTCCTGCGATGCGTTCGCCGGTGGATCGAACTTCAGGTTGCGGTGCGAAGTGTCCTCGATGCGAATGTTCGCTATTCGCGCGGCCGATGCACGGTTCGAGTAGTCGTCCATCAGCGTCTCAGGCTCCGGAAACTCGCCCTCGGTTCCCAGTTCCCTGTGTCGTTCCGCCGGAAGCCACGGCGAATGCGGAGCCTTGTGGTGCATCATCAAGAAGAACGGCTCGTCCCGGCTCGCACTATCAAGCCAACTCGTCGCCATCTCCGTGATGATGTCTGTCACGTACCCGGGATACACCTTCTCCGTACCCATATCGAAGAATGTCGGATCGTAGTAGTCACCCTGTCCGGGCAGCACATTCCAGTAGTCGAATCCCTGTGGATTGCTCGCTTCGTTGTTGCCAAGATGCCACTTGCCGATCATGGCTGTCTGGTACCCGGCTGACTTGAGCAGCTTCTGGACCTGCACGGGGCGAGCGCTGTCTATCTCATCGTCGAGCGTCTTCACGCCGTTAACGTGGCTGTACTGACCGGTCAGTATCGACGCCCGGCTCGGTGTACAGAGAGCGTTTGTACACATCGTGTTGGTGA
>JAJCYX010000209.1 GCA_029262715.1 Chloroflexota bacterium | reverse complement strand
AGCAGCCATCGCCTCTCGAACTTCTTCAGGCTGGCCTATCGCATCCTCGACGCCGGATTTCGCTAACAGAGCGGTACGAATCGCATCGACCGTCCCGTTACGAAGAGACCGTAGGTCTGCGCCTCGCCCGGCTTCCCGGTTGATGACGGTGAGAGCGGCAGATGCGTCGCCGGTGACTATCGATGAGGCAAGATCGACCGATGAAGATGTATCACCAAGCCCAAGCAGGTCGCGGGCGTTTTCGAGCGTGATCTCAGCACCATCTGAGCCGTACGAAACCGCTAGCTGCTCAAGCAGGTTCTCGGCGTCCCGCAAGCTACCCCATGCGGTTCTGGCTATGAGAGCAAGCACTTCCGGCTCAGCCTCTATCTCTTCTTCTCCGCAGATGTCTACTAGGCGGTCGATGACGGTCTCGTTGGACAGGCGCTTGAAGTCGAAGCGTTGGCAACGACTCACGATTGTCGCCGGCACTTTGTGAGCGTCAGTGGTTGCCAGGATCATCACAACGTGCGGCGGAGGCTCCTCGAGCGTCTTGAGTAGCGCGTTGAACGCTTGCTCGGTGAGCATGTGAACTTCGTCGATGATGTAGACCTTCCATTGACCGGCGACAGGTTGGAACTGCGCTCCATCACGAAGGCCGCGGATGTCGTTGATGCCGCGGTTCGATGCAGCGTCTATCTCGATCATGTCCATGAACGAGCCGTCGTCTATCGAACGCGCGATGTCGCTGTCGATGATCGGTTCGCCGTCTTTACCGAGGCCGACGTTGAGAGCTTTGGCGAGGATGCGGGCTGTCGAGGTTTTCCCGACGCCACGTGGGCCGGTGAACAGGTAGGCGTGGGCAACACGGTCTGTCTGAACGGCGCGGCGGAGCGTTGATGTGACGTGCTCCTGACCGACGACGTCCATAAATCGGAGCGGTCGCCACTTTCTATATAAGACCTGTCGGGTTGCCATTTTGGTGTGTTGTCTGAGGGTTGGACCGTGCGGACTTACTACGTGATCGGTCTGGTCTTAGATTTTAGCCTTTTCGTATTGGTGAGATCGGTGATTTATAGGTTTCTGTACGCTGTACAGTCGCTGCTTTTGACCCGATTTCGCTTGCCGAATAGCTCTCATTCTGACCTTACAGCAACGGAAGCTGAACATGGGGTTGAGACGGCGCTAGCTTTGTTTTCTTCCCACCAGCATCCATCGCTGTAGATCGCCGAACGTACTCTCTTCAGGATACTCAGAGATCAGCTCTACATCTGTGAGACCGGCTGATGTCAGCATCGCTCTGTACTCATCAGGTTCGTACGACGCGAACGATTGAGCATATCTGGTGACCTCCGCTGTGTGTCCGTCGATCACCCAGTACCGAGTGGTGGCGATTCGCTGTTCATCGTTCCAGAAACTCTCTTCCAGGTAGAGATGTGGTTTGTTTGAGAACAATCCTGACTCTCGGCTACGCCAGCCAGGTGTTGAGTTCCCACGCTCACGAGTTGTCTCGGGTCGGTCCACCTCAAGAACCATCCGTCCGTTCGGAGCCAGCATTGAGGTGTATTTCCGAACTATCGCGGCTGCGTGGGCACGGCGAAACACGTTCAACTCACCGAAGATCTGCACAACCAGGTCGTATGTCCCGTCCAGTTCAGCTACCCAAAAATCAGCTTGTAGAAATTCGCATTTCACGCCGTTTTCATCTGCAAGTTTTCGTGCGTATTCGAGCGATGCCGGTGAGATGTCGATTCCGGTCACTTCATGCCCGAGTTTCGCGAGTCGAACTGCGTAGAGGCCGGGGCCGCAGCCGAGGTCCAGTATCCGGAGTGGCTCAGTTCCCTTATCGGCCAGAATCTCGTTGTGCAGCCAGGTGACCTGCTCAGTGATCAATGATGGACGCCTGCTCGCAGCATCGTGCTCAGGATCGAGATGCTCTTTCAGCATTCGCTCGCTGAATCCTGGCTCATCCCACGGAATGTTGTCGCCCTCAGCCCACGGTTCAGGCGGGCTGTTCCTGTTGATGAAATCGATGAGTTTCAAGATGGTATTACTGGCGCTTCGGAGTATCAGAACCTGTGCAAACCGTACTCAAAAATAAGAGAGGCACGTCTGCGACGTGCCTCTCTATTGCGAAATTGGGCGGACTACCGGCAAATTGCCGTGAATACCGCCCTGTCAATCCGACGAGAAGGGATTTAGGACTTGCCGATCTTGAACATCTTAGTTCCGCAGGTCGGGCACTTGCCCTGAGTTGCGGGTCGGCCGTTCTTCATCGTGATCTGCTCGGGGTTCGACATCTCGCGCTTCGTCTTGCACTTCATGCAGTAGGCTTCCATACATTGCTCCCTTGCTGGCCATGCGGCCGTGCTTTACTCCGATTTCAAGGCCGAAAATCTAACTGGCCGTGAACTTGAGTGCATCTGGACACTACTACATCTTTTCGAGAATGTCTCTAGTTCAAATGCAACTTGGAACCGAACTGAAGTCTCCCGAGAGGTTCAAGTTCAGGGTTTCGCGTTCGAAAAAGAGGCCAAAAAGCGGTCTAGCGCCCGTTTACTAAAGTAAACGGGCGGAATTCGACCAAAAATCGTTCTCACAACCAACTTGAACCAACTGGATCGAATTTTCATCCATTTCGCAGATTCAAACGCTTCCGGGTAGCCGAAGTGCTGTTTCCCAGCCGAATTGAACTCAGGCCCAGTTTGAAAAATACCTGCAAAACAGCCATGCAGATAGCTATAATCGATCTCTGGCGGCCAGCGGCTTCTCTATTCCTCAGCAAAACTTCGGCCACCTATATCCGAACGCACGGCGATCCAACCTTGACTCAATCTGCGACCGAAGAGACGATCTCATCCCTCAAATCCGAGGCTCTTGAACAGCTTTCCGGAGCTGCAGATGCCGAGGCTCTCGAACTCTGGCGAGTGGAGTTCATGGGCCGGAAAGGCAG
>JAJCYX010000208.1 GCA_029262715.1 Chloroflexota bacterium | reverse complement strand
TCACGCTCGTGGGTATGCCCAGCGTGTTGAGCGAGTCTGCAAGCGACTCGGCAGTCAGGATGAATCTGTCGCTCTCGCCGGCACTATCAAACTCACCTGCCACGATGCTCAGTCCGTCAGCAACGTTGATCCCAGCACTAGCCAGCAGACGTTCGGCCTCGGTTGGATTATTAAACCGCTCCAGGTACTCGGTTGTAAAATCTTTGGCCCACGCAGGCTCAGGCAGGTTCAGGCCAACGGAAGGCTCAAGTTCGCCGCCCCAGATACTGTTCATAGCCCCGGCTAAGTCCCACGCAAGGAAGATCGCCTCCCGAACTTCGGCAGAGCCGAGTGGCCCACGTGAAGTGTTTAAAGCCATTTCGACTCCCGACCCCGGTGCCGTCAGTGACATCGTCTGGAGTTCCGGAAAGCGTTCGGTCGCCGATCTGACCTCTTCGGCCGTCGTCTCGGCAACCTCCAGGATCTTCGCGCGCACGCCCGCGGCTCTAGTCGAATCTTCAGAAATGAACTGGACACTCATGCCATCGACGTGCGGCCCGACACCGTAGTAGTCAGGATTCGCCTCGAAAATCGCACCCTCGGGCGAAATCTCCTGCAGTAGCCACGGGCCGCTTCCGAATGTTGGTCCGTTTACCAGGTCTCCGTTTAGCTCCACGACCTCCCGTCCAACGACCACAGACCTTCCATCGGCCAGTTTCTCGAAAAATTCGGCATCTGGTGCCTCGAGGCTAATTCTCAGGCGAGTCTCTTCGATTGCGACAATCTCCCGAATGTTCGACAGAAGATCAGCGTTCGGCCAATCTGAGGTCATCTGCCGTCGGTAGCTGAACTCGATGTCTTGGGCAGTGACACTACGTCCGCTCATCGGAGACCTCACTGGCCAGAACGCGTCGTCACGCAGCTCGAACTCGAATTCAAGCGGTCCAGTCTGCTTCCACGATGTACAGAGATCACACTCAGGTATGCGCGAAGAGACCGGGACGTTCGCTCCTCTTTGAAACTTAAACAGGCGGCTATACGCAATACCCGCACCCCAGCTTGCCAGCACATTCGAAACCGACTGATGTACGTCCTGGTGAGGCGGAGCCTCCTTGATGGCGAATCTGATCACCCCTCCAGTTGTCAACCCGGAAGAAGGCGGAACCGTAGATGTCGGAGTTGGTTGCGGGGTTGAAGTCGCAGGTGCAGATGTAGGGGTTGATATCTGCGGTGTTGCCGTCGGATCTTCCTGGCTGGCGCACGCCACGATGATGATCTGAACGGCAAACAGAGTCAGCACCGTCAGGCGAAATGGGATACGGAACGGTCTGATCAAATACAACATTTCCCGATTGAATTAGGAATATTCACTGAAGCTGGCCTCAAAGGCTCTTTAGTCCATGCGAACCTGGCTGGAGTAACCGTGCAGCATCGCCGTCCAGTTCCAGCATGTTTCCGTGAATATGCCTACATGAGTTGAACGGAGCGACTCTATGTTTTTTGTACTCGCCGCTACTAGCACCCGCACTGCAATCTCTCTCAGGAGGGATATTTACCTGGCATTGCGACATACTTGCGCGCAATCCAATCCTCATGATGAGGGTGTTTCCAGCATCCGGGAACACTGGATTCCAGACAACAGGGTAGTGCGGTCGGCAGTTCTTGTCGCCGTATATTCTGTTGTGTTCTTCCCAATGTCGGCCCTTCCCGGCACCGCAGCTGAGTTTTTCTCGATCATTCCGATAGCCATCATCGCGTCCGCGTTGCGAGGGGACGACGACCTGGCTAAGGCACGAATCATGGGAGCAAGCGACTACGTGACGAAGCCCTGGTCCGCTGCGACATTGCTCGAGCGGCTCAGGTGGGCACTATCCACGTCAAAATCTACGTAAACGAAACTAGGCTGAATTTTCGCGAAACCACGCCACTGTTTCAGCCAACCCGTCGATCAGAGTCGTCCCCGGTCTCCAACCGAGTTCGCGTTCAATCAGGGCGCTATCGAGACTGATTTTTCCTATGTCACCGGCGCGAGGCGGTCCATAGTTCACTTTCTGCTCGTACTGACACAGTTCAGCCAGCAAGCCGAACAGGGTGTTCACGTTTGTACCGACCCCAGTACCGACGTTGTACGGTCCCGTTCCGCCGTCCTCGGCCGACTTCGCAAGTGCATCGGCTACGTCTCCAACGTAAACGTAGTCTCGCTCATCCTTCCCATCACCGAAGATCGTGACCTGCTTCCCCGCCAGCATCGCCTTTGAGAAGATAGCTACCACTCCCGCCTCTCCGTGTGGGTCCTGGCGCGGGCCAAAGACATTCGCCAGTCTCACCGTAGTGTGCTTTATTCCAAACAACCGCTCGTAAACCGGCAGATAGATTTCAACAGTATGTTTGGAGGCGCCATAAGGAGAACCTGGCATTGCAGGCAGAGTCTCAGAAGCCGGGAGAGCTTCCGGCTCCCCATACATCGCACCGCCAGTTGACACGAATATGAACTTTGCCGGGTCACCGGGAGCGTTCCGTATCCCATCCAACACGTTCAGAGTTCCCAGGATGTTGGTTTTTGCGTCCGTCATTGGCTCTCGAGCAGACAGTGACACGCTGATCTGAGCCGCCGCGTGAAATACGCGGTCAGGTGCGAAGCCTGCAATGACGTCGGCGATACGCTCATCACCGATGTCCATCTCTTCCAACTTTGCGGTGGACGGAAGATTGACCTGTCTGCCAGACGACAGATCATCGACAACCAGCACCTCGTCTCCTGCATCTACAAGCCGGTCAACGAGATGCGAGCCGATGAAGCCGGCGCCGCCAGTGACGATAGATTTCATACTGTTTTGTTCCTCTATACGAGGTTGAATCCGTTGTAGTCCCTGGCCACGTCTTGCATTGGGAACGTGAATTCATGGACTTCGATCTTGGTGATGCGGAGTTTTGACATGAGTACGTCCTGCAGTTGATAAGAAACGGTCAACGGAGAATATCAGCAGACGCCGAAAAGACAGCAACTGGACGCATCTCACGATCCCAGGATTTCGACCCTTGTAGCCCGGATTTATGGAACCCGAAACTCGCTGTACAATCCTGCTTCAAAGCTTTAGCCAGCCCATTTTCAATTCTCGGAGCCGTGCCTTGGACAAGATCAACCTGATAGCGTCTCGCCATTCTGCGTTCTACAGCCCACTCATCTCATGTATCGCCGGCGGATTCCTCGAAAAAGAAGGACTCGA
>JAJCYX010000207.1 GCA_029262715.1 Chloroflexota bacterium | reverse complement strand
GGTATCACAGCGCTTCCCGCAATCGCGCTCTCGATCCTAGGGGGCGGAGTTGCCGATCGGATCTCTAGAGTCAATCTTCTTGTCTACGGCGCTATCGGCTATTCCTCTGTCTTTTTCGTAACGGCCCTGCTCGTCCAATTCGATGTTCATACCCGATGGCACATTCTAGGACTATCACTCGATCTTGGAGCGGTAAGGGCCTTCCAGTCACCCGCGATGAAGGCTGTGGTCGTCCAGCTCGTGGATAGAAGTCAGCTCGTGACAGCGAATGCACTTGCGGAGCTTTCCGAGTTCGCTGGAGAGATAGCAGCGCCACTGATCGTAGGATTCTTGATCTCTACCTCAGGTGCCAATTTCGTGTACTGGCTAGCGGTGTCGCTGGTGTTCATCGAGTTAGCTCTGTTTATGCGCATTCCGCAATTGCCGATGCCGAAGCGAAATGCGGAGTCCCGCTTGCTCAGCGAGGTCAAGACCGGTATTCGGTACGTGCTAAACACACCGCCGTTTTCGGCGTTGCTTGTGATTTCGATGTCTGGACTGTTCGGGTCCATGCTGATCCCCTTAGTCCCTGTTGTGGCACGCGACATACTTGACGTTGGAGTCACAGGATTTGGAGTGCTCGCCGCTGCTTTCGGGGCAGGCCTCGCTGGGGGTTCGCTAGTTCTCGTGCTAACTGGGGAACGCGGCCGGAAGATCGTGTGGCTCCTGGTCTCCAACGCTTTGGTTAGCGTGGGGATTGTGGCGTTCGCGATTTCTGACGACCTCGTGTTCGCAACTACGGCAGTGTTTCTGGTGGGAGTAGGAACATCCGTGGCTGGCAACATGGTGGTAACCCTGTTCCAAATCTCGGCTGATGAGCAGATGCGAGGACGGGTGATGGGCGTCTATTCGGTGACTTCGGCGATGGTACCCCTTGGCAGTTTGCTAGGCGGATGGCTAGGTGCTGCCCTTGGGATTGAAGCTGCACTGTTAATCAGCGCCGGGGCCAGCTTTGTACCTGTGTTACTAGCATCGATGTGGTCGCCCATGCTACGTCGCATGTGACGGCCGATACTTCCGCCGAGGAAACGTCAACTCGCCTACCCCCGGAAGTTTCACGGTTAACAACAGCGGTGTTGTGCTCGAAGCGAGCCTGATTTCCGCATTACAGCGCCTTAGGAACAAGCTGGCTCGCTCAACCAGTACCGCTGCATGATCCCCGCGAGTGGCTTCTACGAATGGGAGAAGAGAGGCACGGAGCGGCTGCCGTTCCACATCCACCGCAAAGACGGCGAGATGATGGCCTTCGCAGGCCTCTACAGCTTCTACACGCGCCCTGAGAGCGGAGAGACCGCAACCAGCTTCACAGTCGTCACCACTCCAACCAATAAGTTCATGGAACGGCTGCACGACCGCATCCCGCTCATATTCGGCAGCATAGATGACGAACTCTGGCCAGTCTGGCTCGACCCTAGGACAAAATTCGACCAGGTCGAACAGCACGTCAAATCCCGCGAGTGGCCAGATATGGCCATGCATCGCGTCTCAATCGACGTGAATGCTACCGGCAAAACACAGTACGTGAATGACCCAAGGCTGATCGAACCTGTACCGGATCACGCCGACCTTTAGATGGTGCTCTGGAAATTCAGCAACTTTGTCTGCAAAACTCAGGGGTGGGTACTATCCACTGCGGACGCTCATTTTGGCTAAGGAGTACCCCCCCCTTTGCCACCAAATCTACGAGCCAGAATCGGTTGGTCTCGACGCCACCAAAGAATTAACAGTCCGTGTTCGTGGTGCTGGCTTCCGCTATCAGGATCGGATAACTGAGGTGACACTCAGCGCTCGGCCCCCCACATGCCTCTTCAGACGGCCCCCACCCGGTCTATCGGCGCGCGGTACCGAGGTATGAGTCGATGAAGTACTGATGCCCATTCGGTCAGCGCGGTGGCACCTTACACGTGTCTCTGAGAACCGAAAACTATTTCGGTTGCTGTCAAAACTGCTGTCAAACGAGCCCTAGCGTTGGGATGGCTCCAGTTTGGGCGCAGTTGGATTGAATATGGTCGGGGAGCCGGGATTCGAACCCGGGACCTCTTCGTCCCGAACGAAGCGCGCTACCAAGCTGCGCCACTCCCCGACGGTCACTGCAACCACGCAATTATAGACATGCACGCCACCGCTGGGCACGATCCGGGTGTGAACTAGTTCTCTGATGACGGCAAACCCTGTGTCCTTTCTTCGACTGCGACGATCATTTATTCATTCGTAGAGACGCCAATTCCTTGCCTGCGCTCAGGGAACCCGGCATTCTGAGTCCGGGTCTCGGGGAACGAGGCTTGTAATAAGGGAGAGGCCGTTGAACGACACATTTGACCTGAATTTCGAGCTATCACGCGTCATCACCAGCGGAGTGACGATCATCGTGATCGCTATCGTCGCATGGCTTATCGCACGTATCGCCTCCAGATTGATCAGTTCATCTGTCGACCGTCGACTACAGCGCATCACAGATATGTCAGATGAGGACCGCGAGAAGCGGACAGAAACGGTTGCCGGCACCCTCAGTCGAGTTGCAAAACTGATCATCTTCCTCATCGCGGCGATAACGGCTATGGCTGAATTTGGTGTCAGCGTCGCTCCAATTATTGCTGGCCTTGGCATTGGCGGTCTGGCACTCGCGTTCGCTGCTCAAAACATCTTGCGAGATTACCTACATGGCTTCCTGATAGTGACCGAAGACTGGTATCGAGTTGGTGAGGCCGTGCGTATTGCCGGTGCTGCTGGTCTCGTTACAGGCATAAACCTGCGTACAACCACTCTCAGGGATGGTGACGGCACGCTGCACCAGATTCCAAACGGCCAGATCACGACTGCAGCCAACATGACCCGAGAGTTCGCAAGGATCAACTTCAACGTTGAGGTTGGTTACGGTGAAGATCTCGATAGAGTCATTGCGGTGATTAACGACGAGTGTGAGAAATTCAAAGCAGACCCCGAGTGGACGGAGCTTCTGTTGAACACTCCTAGCGCAGTGCGTGTCGACAATCTCGGTGCATCTGGCGTTGAGATCAAGGTGATGGGTGACACAAAGCCGATGAGCCGAGTGGGAGCGATGGGGGAACTGCGAAAGCGCCTTAAGACGCGGCTGGATGTCGAGGGGATCGATATTCCGTTCCCACAGACAGTTGTCCACTTTGGGAACTCCATCCCGAAGAGCTGAGATGCTGCCTGATCGCTGTACGGCCTAGACCGGCGGGACGATCCATTCTGGCCGCTCACCTTTGGCGAGCCGTGAAACGTTCGTGATTGCGTATTCTGCGGCGTTGTACTCCGACTCTATGGCTCGTGTTGCCAGGTGCGGGGTCAGTACCACGTTGGGCATGTTCAGCAGCGGGTTGCCCATCTCGACCGGTTCGATTTCCGTTACATCCAATCCGGCGGCGAAGATCTGTTTTGAACCTAGCGCGTTGATGAGTGCCGCCTCGTCTACCACCGGGCCGCGGCAGGTGTTTATGAGTACGGCCGTGTCTTTCATGAGGCCGAGCTCACGGTCTGAGATCATGTGGCGCGTGATGCGGTCCAACGGCACGTGAAGCGTGATGATGTCGGACGTCGAAAGCAGTTCATCAAGCTCTATGCGCCGTGCACCGGTCGCCGCAACATAATCGGCGTCGTGCTCTATGACATCGTAGTAAACAAGCTCGCATTCCCAACCGGCGAGTCGCTTCGCAACACGTGATCCAATACGGCCAAGACCGATGATTCCAACTCGCTTGCCGACAAGTGTGTGGAAGTCGGTCCTGTCACCGGTAACACCGGCCATCCAAGTGCCAGCTTTCACGCTCTCTATCTGCTGTTCCAACTTGCGGTTCACAGCAAACATCAGAGCAATGGCGTGTTCCGATACCGCAACGGCGTTGGCTCCACCGTTGTTCGAAACGTCGACTCCAGCCTCGGCCAACATCGTCTTGTCCAGGTAGTCGGTCCCTGCGGAAAAGGTCTGGATCAATCGCAATTTTGGCAGCTTCTCGATCATTTGAGGTGTGAAGCTTCGTGCGCCAGCCGGCATGATTGCGATGGCATCTTTTAAAGCATCCAGCAGTTGACCCTCAGGTAACTCACTATCTACAAATCTCAGGTCCAGTACGCCCAGACGGTCTGCCACTGCCTGACACTCTCTCATGCGGGTTTCGCTGGCCGGTGATTTAGGCCCAAGGATTACTGCAACTTCGGACATTGGCGTAAGTGCCTTTCTTGCTGGTGTCAGCCGACTCGTCTGAATTAATCAGCGGAGATGTGAATTGGAGAGCCGAGCGGGATTATACTTGCAAGGTTGCGCGGTGCGTACCAGCGTCCGGCTGAATAGGTGCCGCATGTAATTTCTTCGATCACTGTGCGGGCGACGATAAATGCCCGCGGATGGAAACCTGTGGATAGAGTCACCGTTTTTGCGCCTGCCACCACTGCCAATATGGGGCCAGGTTTCGACAGCATTGGCATGGCGTTCGAGATGTGGAACGAGCTGACGGTGGAGCGCGGCGATTTTCATGTAAGTATCGAAGGTGAGGGCGCTACCGAACTGCCCGAGGATACTCGCAACTTGGTCGTTACTGGCGTTGAAGCAGCTTTCCATGCGGCTGGCAAAGACGTTCCGCCGCTAAAATACATCTGCAAAAACCGAGTTCCACACGGCAGAGGCCTGGGATCCAGTTCGGCGGCAATAGCCGCAGGTTTGATTGCGGGATCCGCTCTGGCGAATGCCAACCTCGAGATAGACCAGCTAGTGAGTCTGGCGGCTGACATTGAAGGCCATCCAGACAATGTCGCTCCAGCCATCTATGGTGGTTGCGCAATTGGTGTACACGATGATGACCGATGGATCATAGACACCGTACCGGTTCCAAACGACCTGTCGGCTGTGGTTTTTATTCCGGACCTGCTTTCCAACACCCATGAATCACGAGCAAGACTTCCCGATCAAATCTCAAGGTCAGATGCCGTGTACAACATTGGACGAGCGGCGCTGCTGATCAGTGCTATGCACAAAGGTAAGTTCGGCCTGCTTAAACAGGCAACTCAGGACCGCCTGCATCAGCCTCTCCGCGGTCAGGCGTTTCCTGCATTGAACCGTCTTATCAAAGCGGCAATGAACGGCGGTGCGCACGGCGCGTTCTTGTCAGGTGCTGGGCCGACAGTGATGGCACTCACCACTGGAAACGAGATAACCGTCAGCTATGAGATGGCTGAGGCAGCACGTATCTCTGAGGTTCCTGGCAAACCTGCGATCCTGAAGCCGGCGCGACGCGGCGCATATGTGGCTGAATCGGCATGAGCGCAACGGGCACAAGCGGCGTTGTTGTCCAGAAGTACGGCGGCTCTTCTGTCTCAACCGCAGAGAAGATCCGTGCGATTGCGCGGAAGATAGTTGACCGATCTCAATCCGGCGACAGGCTTATAGTCACCGTTTCAGCTATGGGTGATTCGACCGATGATCTGATAGCCCTTGCCAACGCCGTGACAGGTCCGGACATATCTCCGTCGCTGCGCGAGATGGACACACTGCTGTCGACGGGCGAGCTCGTCAGCTCGACCCTGATGGCGATGGCGATTCATTCGCTGGATCAGGATGCGGTTAGCCTAAGCGGACAGCAGGCAGGCATTCACACGAACGCAATTCATGGCTCAGCACGTATTGCGTCGATTGACACAGGCCGGATCATGCGAGAGTTGGACGCCGGACGCGTTGTGATTGTCGCTGGCTTCCAGGGGTTGGGTGAAACCGGAGATGTAACGACTTTAGGCAGGGGCGCGTCTGACACGACCGCTGTGGCGCTGGCAGCTGCGCTGTCAGCAGAGCGGTGCGAGATCTACACCGATGTCGATGGGATCTACACGACTGATCCACGTATCGTCCCTGGCGCACGCAAGCTGCTAGAAATCGGCTACGAAGAGATGCTCGAGATGGCGTCTCTCGGAGCAAAGATGAATCCACGCTCCATTGAGCTTGCGGCTGTATACGGCGTACCGGTGCTGGTCGCTTCAACATTCGATGATGTCGCCGGAACACTTATTCATGGAGGAGAACCGACCATGGAGCTTCGAAGAGCGGTGACTGGCATCGCCATAGACAAGAACGTGGCGAAGATAGCGGTGCGAGGTGTTGAGGACCGGCCGGGAGTTGCCGGGGGCATTCTGCAGCCTTTGGCAGACGCCGGAATCAGCGTCGATGTGATCGTGCAGAACACGAGTGACGATGGAACGACGGACTTCACGTTCACTGTCGGCGAAGCTGATTCACAGCGCGCCTTGGAGGCGGTTAAGCGTCAGCAAAGCGTGCGGTTCAGGGAAGCCGTTGAGGGCAGCGACCTTGCGAAGGTGAGTATTGTGGGGACGGGAATGCAGAACGGTCCCGGTTACGCGTCTACTATGTTCACTGCTCTTGCGGGAGCCGGGGTAAATATAGACATGATCACAACATCCGAGATTCGTATTACCTGCATTGTTCACCGAGATGATGTACCGTCCGCTGCCAACGCATTGCACGATGCATTCGAGTTGGACAGGACGGACTAGTTTCACAAACTGCCTGTAGCTGTGAATTTTCCGCTGCTAACTTCCCTCAATCCAGTAAAGTGCGCTTACCGATGTCGCATATTCAGTTTGTAGTCAGCATCACAACGAAACGATTAACCACTAGAGATCGAGCAGGGTTTGGATAGTCCATACCTTTCAATAGTTGTCCCGGCCTTTAACGAAGAGGCTCGAATCGGCGGTTCACTCGAACGACTGTGTGAGTTCCTGACGACCTTCGACAGATCATGGGAGATCGTCGTAGTTGACGACGGCAGTTCAGACCGGACGGCTGAGATTGTTGAAGAGCACTCGAAACTCGACGAGCGAATCAAGCTGATCAGAGCTGATCATGGTGGAAAAGGCGCTGCTGTCAGGCGAGGAATGCTTGAATCTGGCGGGGAGTGGCGATTTCTGAGC
>JAJCYX010000206.1 GCA_029262715.1 Chloroflexota bacterium | reverse complement strand
CCGCACGGTTCTTTTGCATAAGGTGACTAATCGCCATGGCGCACCTCGGGCAAAATCCTGTCCAGCCAGCCCGGTAGATACCAGTTCCAATCTCCGAATAGTCGCATCAATGCCGGAGCAACGAGTGCGCGCACCAGTGTGACATCGATGAAGATAGCGATCGCCAGACCAAGGCCAATCGCTTTAACGACCACGACGTCTGCGAGTACGAAACTTGATGCAACTACTATCAGAATCGCCGAAGCGCCAGTGATGATCAGCCCGCTTTTCTCTAATCCCTCGACTACAGCGCCAGCGTTATCACCGGTGCGTCTGTACGCCTCCTGAACTCGGGACAGCAGGAATATCTCGTAGTCCATGCTGAGTCCGAAGATGATGGCGAACAGCAAGATCGGAGTGGTTGCTTCTATCACTCCCAGCGGTTCAAAGTTGAGAAGACCGCTGAAATTGCCGTCCTGAAACACAAAGACGAGCGCACCGTATGCCGCAAAGATGCTTAGGACGTTGAGAACGACGGCTTTAAGCGGTAATAGTAGCGACCTGAACAGCAGCATCAGTGAGAGGTATGTGACGATCAATACGGCAGCGACTACCAGAGGGAATCGTGAGTAGAGCGAATCCACGATGTCTTTCAGGTCTGCCGTCCCTCCGTCTACGTGGATCTGCTGGCCGAGCGGTGGTTGAAATGCACGGATTGCGTTCACGATATCGGTCGCTTCGGGTGAAAACGGGTGCAGATCACTCTCGACAACAAACAGGGCTGCGCCCGGTCTCAAAGTGTCTCGTACGAGCCCTGACACAGCGGCGTCCGTTATCGATTCAGGCCGCTCGTAAAGCACCCTGTACCGGTCCACATCCCAGTCAGGTCCAAGGTTCACGAAACTGACGACGTGTTGGGCATTGGGAACGGTCTCAAGTGCCCTTCCGAAAGCATAGAGCGACGTTAGATTTTGCTCGTCAAACGGATCGCCCTCGAATGTAACGACGACCGGAACGAAGGTATTGAGCGCGAAGTCGAATTCGTCACGCAGGATGTCAAACCCCTGCCTCGACTCCAGCGAATCGGGAAGAATCGTGGCGTCCACCGTCCCCAGCCTCAAGTCTTTTGCAGGCAGCACAAGTGCGATGAGCAGTGCGCTGGTCGGTATTAGCACAAGAAGCGGTCGCCTCATGACCATGCGAGATAGCGGCCCCCAGATTGACGTTCTGGTCGAGGAGCCCCATGACGGCCCGATTCGAAAACGGTTGACGTTGTGTCCCATTACGCCCAGTAACGCTGGCAGCAGTGTCAGGGCGGCTGCGAGGGCAGCCAGGATGACTATGACGGCTCCCATGCCGACAGACCTGAGGACCATCGTTTCAAACAGCAACAGGCTCATCAGCCCGATCAGGCTGGTCACTGCTGAAAAGAATATGGCGCGCCCTGCCAGCGTTTGGGCGGTGGCTATCGAGTCCTCAACACTTTTCCCCTTCGCCAGCTCTTCACGAAATCGACTGGTGTAGAAGAGCGAATAGTCGATACCAATACCAATGCCCAGCAGCGAGACGATGTTGAGTGCGAAGACCGAGACATCGACTTCACGAGAGATGAAGAACACGACTGCGAGTGCTATCGCCACTCCCGCACCACCGACCGCAGCGGGGGTGATGGCAGCTACCAGGGTGCCGAAAACTATCAGGAGGGTGAGCGTGGCGAGCGGGAATGCAACCGTTTCACCCCTGCGCAGATCATTCTCACTGGCCAGGCTTATGTCTCGGTAGAGCGCAGGGCCACCTGTTGTTCTGAATGTGAGAGGCGATGGATCAACTGTCGCCAGTGCATCATCGATGAAGTCGACGGCGTCTTCGAGCGGTAGATCAAGTCCAACGGTCACATGCGCAATATTGCCGGCTGACGACACACGGCCTGGCTCTTCGGTGTGTGTCCTGATGTTCAGCACTTCCGGCATTCCGCGCAACTCGACCAGTGATCGGTCTACGGCCTCGATGAACTCAGGCTCAAACGCATTCAGCTGCGGGTGCTCAAATAGCATCTCAACCGTGATCGTCGAGATGTCCAATCGGTCCCGAAGCACCGAACGAGCGACAACGGACGGCAGGTCATCAGTCGTGAATCCGCCCGGCTTCAGGTTGTTTGGGGCCTGCGGGGCGAACGGCAGTGCGAGCAAAACCAGCACAACCCAGGCGGCCAGAACGACATATCTGCGTCGATATATCTGACGGCCAAGGTGTTCAAGCATCAGGTGGCAATGCCGGGTTGAGAGAGTCTAGCCGGGTCAAGATGAAGACCGGCCCACGACAGGCATACGTAGATGCATCGAGGGCCGGTCTTGTCTATTCAAACTTGTTTAG
Source organism: Chloroflexota bacterium (assembly GCA_029262715.1). Taxonomy (GTDB): domain Bacteria; phylum Chloroflexota; class Dehalococcoidia; order Lucifugimonadales; family Lucifugimonadaceae; genus JAJCYX01. The sequence goes on along the minus strand of JAJCYX010000206.1, from coordinate 585 downwards.
CTGCAGAAACGGTTTTGCTGAGGTCTATTCCTGTTCGCCATCCTCGGACTCGCTATCCGAAGTAGTGGGTTCTTCACCCTCTTCTGTCGAAGCGGATACTTCCGAATCGTCAGTCTCGACGTGTGATCCACCGTTGCTGGTCACGAGAGTGGCAGGGTCGATGACCTCAGCCGTCTCCCGTCGCTGCTCCAGGACTCGAATGGCGCTGATGTTGTCTCCCGACTCAGGCAGCACGATCTTCACGCCCTGCGCGTTACGACCGGTAAGACGAATTTCACCGATGTTCGTCCGCAGCACCTGTGCCTTCTCAGTAAGAAGGAACAGTTTGCCCTCCGAATCGGCCCTGACCTCTTCGGTGACCACCGCCGCAGCAGCGACCTTTCCGGTCTTGGTTGTCGCCTTCAGCGTAATAAGGCCCTTACCACCACGCCTCTGCGGCCTGTAGTTCCGTAGAAGCGTGAGCTTGCCGTAGCCCTTGCGGCCGACGATCAGCAAGTAGCCGTCGTCGTCAACAACGTCGAGGGCTACGATCTCGTCTCGTTTCTCGAGGGCCATGGCTTTCACGCCACCGGAATTGCGCTGACG
>JAJCYX010000205.1 GCA_029262715.1 Chloroflexota bacterium | reverse complement strand
ACTGCCTCTCGTTCGCAAACGTGATCCGTACTGCGGACGGTGGCTCGCACGTCACAGGGTTCAGGTCGGCGCTGACACGCGTTATCAACGACCTGGGACGCAAGAACAACGCCTTCGGCACGGGAAAGGAAGATGTCTCTTCGCTTTCCGGAGATGACGTGCGTGAAGGTCTTCTATCGGTCGTCAGCGTGAAGGTGAAGGACCCGCAGTTTGAGGGTCAGACGAAAGGCCGGCTCGGTAACCCCGAGGTGAAGGGCGCTGTCGAGCAGATCGTTGGCCGCTCGCTCTCTGAGTTCCTTGAGGACAATCCAGGCGATGCCAAGCGAATCCTGGACAAGTCTCTGACTGCCGCACGTGCTCGCGAGGCCGCCAAAAAGGCTCGTGATCTCGTGATCCGCAAGAACGCTATGGACGGCGGATCGCTGCCTGGCAAGCTGGCGGACTGCGCCGAACGTGACCCTCGGAAGAGTGAGTTGTACATCGTTGAGGGTGAATCGGCGGGCGGCTCTGCAAAGCAGGGTCGTGACAGGCAGTTCCAGGCCATTCTGCCGCTCAAGGGCAAAATTCTGAACGTGGAGAAGGCTCGACCCGAGAAGATGCTGGCGCATGAAGAGATTGCTGCGCTGATTACGGCCACTGGGGCTGGTCTTGGCGAAGACTACGACATTGAGCGCCTTCGCTATCACCGAGTGATCATCATGACCGACGCGGATGTTGACGGTGCGCACATTCGCACTCTGCTGTTGACATTCTTCTACCGCAATATGCCGCAGCTCATAGGCGGCGGTCACTTGTACATTGCCCAGCCGCCGCTCTACAAGGCGTCGAAGGGCCGCTCGAGCCGCTGGATCTACTCAGATGCTGAGTTGGACAAGTGGATGGCCGAGCGTGTGTATGGCGACATGGTGGTTTCGTCCAAGAACGACGAGACCATCGATGTGAAGGGTGCACGGATCGGCACAACCCTGTCGGCTGTGCGTGATTTCGCAGAGGCTGTGGCGATCACTGATGTGCTTGGCGTGCCTGAGAAGGTCTTCTTTGAGCTGCTGGAGAACCCGGATTACCAGTCTCTCGATTTCCGGCCACCCCGGCCAGAGCAGTCGATTGCACAGGCAGAGCTATTTGACGGTGATGAGCCTGCATTTGAGGAGCCGATTGATCCTGGCGAATTCGTTGAACCGACATACGAGATCGAGGGTTTCACTGTTACTCGAGAGGTCTACGAACATCCGTCGCTGCGCCGTGCACGTCGGCTTTATGAGCAGATCGGCCACATTGTGCGTGCCGGCTCGCTGACGCTGACTAAGAACAAGAGTGTGGTTGCCGACGATGTACCGTGGTCGGAGCTGCCGCAGGCACTCGATTCGAATGCAGACCGATCAGGTGTGAATGTGCAGCGTTACAAGGGTCTGGGTGAAATGAACCCTGAGCAGCTGTGGGAGACGACGATGGACCCGGCAAAGCGGGTGATGCTACAGGTCAAAGCTGATGATGAGCTGGCTGCCGATGACATCTTCTCGACTCTGATGGGTGAGGATGTGGAGCCGCGCCGTAACTTCATTCGCACTCACGCGCTAGAGGTCCGCAACCTGGACGTGTAGTGCGGCTAGCCGCGTTTGCCGGTGTGTCCCGAGTTGCCGTGTCGCGCAGGTTTACAGTTTGATTGAGGTCTAACCGCACCCTTCGTCCATAATCAGAGCGAAGGACCCGGTGGGCGGGGCGACACGTCTTGAACTGGTCGATCCGTCACTAATCACCTCTCGACAAATGTCACCCCGAGCAGCAAGCCGCGTGTTGCGGCGGCGACTCTTCTCGAACTGCTGTTTCAACTAGCAAACAACCGTCGACACATGTCATCCCGACCGCAACGGAGGTACCTGGCGGCTTGCCGTGTTTTCTGGTGCCACACGGTTTCCGAGAGATTCTGAATCAAGTTCAGAATGACAGACTTTGGCCGTCCTAAGGCTGTTGAAGACTGTCATCCCGACCGTACTCAATTGGTCGCCTGACGAAACATGACCAATCGATGTGAGATCGGTCAGATCCCTCCGCGTTGGTCGGGATGACACTAAGTAAACGCGGCTTGCCGCTGGAAAAGCAGCTTGCTGCCTAGACCGACTTGATCAGCTTGATGTCACGGCCTGCCAGGTGGCCTCGTACGTGGTCGACATTGGCTACCCACCAGTCTGAGCCGTAGAACGCAGCTTCTTTGGCCTCGATGTCGGATTCAGAGTCGCCGTAACTGCGAACCCAGATGAACTGCGATCCGTCTTCGCTCACCCACGTGCCGTCTACCGCAATGCCGTGCTCTTCCAGCAGAGGAATCAGTTTCTCTTTGAACAGGCTCAGCCAGTTGTCCATCTGTCCTTCTTTGATCGTGTAGGTGCGCAGGTGGGCTAGCGTCATCGATGATTCCTCGTGAGTTCTCGTACAGGGGTTCGGGCTGGCATGCTGAGTCAGGTGCAGTGGTGTCAATTCTCCGGCGGAAAGCAAGTTTACCTGTACAGCGGTGACAACGTAGATATCAAAACCGTTGAGCAATCTGATCGATCGAACCGTTCGGCCGTCGAAATCGCTACTTTCGGTCATTCCCTCACAGCTTCTATTTCGTAACGTTCGCCACATTCCCACAGTTCGCGCACGAACCTTTCGCCAGACAAGACTGTGAGAAATCGAGACAGATTCACGGTTCAGGGACACAATTCACATGACGATCTATGCGCCATATGCGACCATCTTTGACGATCCCCTGGTGAGGAACGAATCAGTGGCAAGTGAGAGACCCATGAACCTGGTATTACGATTTACGGACGATGTAGACGACCGTTTCCAACTCGGGAACAAGGGCGCAAATCTCGTAAAGATGACCCGGATTGGCATGCCGGTTCCGCAAGGCTTCACGCTCACCATCGAAGCGTTCCGAGTGTTCATGCGGGACAGGAAACTGCCCGTAGACCAGATCCGGGAGTCGATCGCATGGCTGGAAAACGAGTCAGGCCACAAGTTCGGCTCCGGCCTGCAGTTCTCAGTGCGCTCATCTGGCCCAGTCTCCATGCCCGGCATGATGGACACCGTTCTCAACGTCAACTCGGAAGAGGAACTGCTGAGTTCTGCGAGGGATGTTTTCGCTTCGTGGGACGGAGCGAGGGCGAAGGAATATCGGCGGCTGAACGGCATCAGCGACGATCTCGGTACAGCCGTGGTGGTCCAGAGGATGGTGTTCGGCAACAGCGGTGCCAGTTCCGGCACGGGGGTTCTGTTCACTCGCAACCCGAACAACGGTGAGGATGAGCTTTTCGGCGAGTACCTGTCCAATGCGCAGGGTGAAGAGCTCGTTTCCGGCTCAA
>JAJCYX010000204.1 GCA_029262715.1 Chloroflexota bacterium | reverse complement strand
CAGGGCGGTTTCGTTCCTGCAGGAGGGTATTACGCGCTGGGAGGAAGAGGGGCGAATTACGCCTGAAAAGGCTGCGGATGTGAGGGCGTCACTGGCCGATCCGGTGGTGGCAGTTGCGCTTGAACACCTGGGAGCCCACATGATGATCAGCGTGGTTTTCAGGTTCCCGTTTGGCAGCATTGTGCGCGTGCTGTGGGTGCTGACATTTATGGTTCGTGCGGCTGGCGCAGTCGTGACCAGACGCCCCATCACCACCGGAGGTCTGGACGTTCACAACCCGCTTGTGCTGATCTGGTCCGCTCTGCCAGGAATCGGCCTGATTGCGTACATCTTCTCGCGGCCGTTGCTGAAGCCTGTCCTGATGCGACTTGCCCTTGACCAGGCGATTCACAGCATGCCATTCAGGCTGTACGAGCGTATTTGGGCGAAGCGCTGGTTAGCGCCTTCTGTGAGATCCGGTGAGGTGAGACCGTAATCAGGCGTCGGTTCTGACGGTTTCCTGCGCAAGGTTGCGAGAACCTCGGCTCACTATGCGAGCCGCTACCAGTAAGAACAGCGCTGCGAGGGTGTATCCGGCGATCACGTCGCTTGTCCAGTGCGCTCCGAGGTAGACGCGTGATGCACCGATGATGGCGAGCAGGCTCAGTCCGGAGAGGGCGGCGATAGCCTGCAACACCGGGCGACCTCGGAGGGCGAGAAACAGTATCAGCGTCATCCCACCTATGATCAGACCTGATCCGAGGGCATGCCCACTCGGGAAGCTGTATCCCGCCGGGTTGATGATCGCCTGGTAGCCGTCGACCCATGGCCGAGGGCGTTGGATCGACTCCTTCAGTATCGGCGCAAAAACGAAGAAGCTGGATGCTATCGCGAGCAGAGAGGCGTATCGCCATTTGCGGAACCATGTCAGCCCGATGAGTGCGCCACCGAGAAGCGAGAATAGCCAGAGGTTGCCGCCGAGAGTGTCACCAAAGAGCATCAGATCGACCAGCCATCCTCCGTCAAAGGTCCAGAATGCCTTGCTGATCGCCTCGTCACCGGGAACTCTGCCAAATATGACCACGATGGCCGCAAGTGAAACTACTATGCTGACGAGGGCGAGGAACGGTAGTTGACGGGGTGCGAGTGCTGCAGAACTGGCGTCTGAGCAGCCGCGTATGACAGGACTTGAGACCTTTTTAATCATTAGCAGTTCTCAGTGCTTACGGCGCCGGAATGAAGATATACGTCGGGTTGGTCAATGCTGGAAAACGTGCTGTCGGTCAACTTTTGTTGGGAGCAAATTTACTCCATCCAGAAAGCATTACGCCGGGCGAGGTGGACTAGGCTTCCCTTTCAGGGGTGATATGCGAGAATCCAGCATCCTGAGAGTTTACATCCCAATTACGCAGAAATTTTGCATGGTTGTGTGAATTTCACGTAGTTCAATACCGTGTCGTTTCACCAAGACGCACTGAGGGAAGCATATGCAGATCGGTTCCGGTGAGTTCACGTTCGAGTGGATGGAGGATTTCGCCGATATCCCGTATCCCGAGGATGCTGCCAGAGGTTGGGCTCACCACGGCATTGCTGTAGGTGGAAACGGCAATCTACTCACGTTTCATCCGGCTCGCTCGACAGTCCTGGAGCTAACGACAGACGGTGAACTGGTGCGTGAACTGGATGTTCCACTCGCCGAAGCGCACGGCGTGACTATCTGCTCTGATGGCACGAATGAGTGTCTCTGGTTCGCAGACAACGGTCGCAAGCGACAGCCTGATGAGGACTATGAGTACGTCTGGGGTCCTAAAGCAGGGCACACGGTGAAGATGTCGCTTTCAGGTGAGATCGAAATGGAGCTTGTTGCGCCTGATTTGCCCATCTACAACCCTGGAACGTACTCGCCGACCGAGGTTGCTGTGTGGCAGAGAGCTGATGGCGGGAACGATGACGTGTGGGTGACTGACGGATACGGCCAGAGTCACATTCACCGTTTTACGGCGACTGGCGACTACGTGTCGAGCATCAACGGTAACGAGGGCGATGCCGGGGAGTTCAACACTCCGCACGCTATCTGGATAGACACACGTGGAAGTGAGCCGGAGCTGTACGTTGCTGACCGTTCAAACGGGCAGGTGCAGGTCTACTCGCTCGATGGCGAGTTCAAGCGCAGCTTTGGCAGGGAGTTCATGATTACGCCGAGCGCGTTCGCCCTTTATGGCGATTTCCTCGTGATCGCAGAGTTGAATGCGCGACTGACGATAGTTGATGGCGATGATCGGCTGGTTGCGCATCTTGGCGACAATCATGAGGTGGCGAACGAGCCAGGGTGGCCGAACATGCTGGATTCGAACAGCGTCCCGACTCGCACAGATCGGCTGCGCACTGGTCTCTTCAACAGCCCTCACGGCCTTGCCACAGATGAAGCCGGCAACATCTACGTCTCAGAGTGGTTGATTGGCGGTCGTTACATCAAGCTGGCGAAGGTCTGAGTAGAGTCGAATCGAGGTTATTCGCGCATACCTCATGGCTGCGTTTGAACACAGATCGGCCAACGCGCTAAGATGCGCGTAACAGGCTCCAAAGCTGGTCGCCTGTAAAACTATCTGTAAGGGACGTACAGATGACTACTTCAGGTTCTGACGACGGTAATGAGACCCCTGCATCAGAGCAGCCCCAGGGGCAATCTGGTTCAGCCAGCCCGCCTACCCTGCCGCAATACGCGCTCAGGTTCAATGTTGACTACCCTGACCGCGAGTTGGACAGGCTTACAAGCGCTCTTCGAATCTTCTGGGTTATTCCGATAATCGTGGTGCTCGGCGCGATCGGCGCCTATTCATGGGAGTACAGCATCGGAATAGGTGCAGGTGTCATCTTCTTTGCTCCGCTGCTCATGATCGTCTTCAAAGAGAAGTACCCTCGTTGGTGGTGGGACTTCAACGTGCAGATGCTTAAGTTCCAGGCACGAATAAGCATGTACCTGTCGCTAACCACTGATGTCTATCCTTCGACGGACGAAGAGCAGTCGGTACATCTTGAAGCTGACTATCCGAACGTTGAGAAAGATCTGAACCGCTGGCTACCCCTGGTGAAGTGGTTACTGGCAATTCCGCACTACATAGTGCTGTTCTTCCTGTACATCGCCGTCATTTTCGTGCTCATCTACGTGTGGTTCGCGATCCTTTTCTCTGGTCGCTACCCGCGAGGAGCGTTCGACTTCGTAGTAGGAGTGAGCCGCTGGAGTTATCGGGTAGAGGCTTATGCGCTGCTGCTAAACACAGATGTCTATCCACCGTTCTCGTTGGACTAGAGAGCTGATCGCAGGGTGATTCGGAGAGGGCGTGACCGATCGTGGTTGCGCCCTTTTTTCGTGGCGCATGACAAACTGGGAACTCCGTGTAGTGTGATCGTCATCTAATCGATGTGACCGAAGCTCGTTCGCACGCTGATAGCGGCCTGCTAGAAGATGCGACGTTGACATCTCACCCATCGAAAATGAGCCTCCGGCTCCCATCTACAGAAAATGAATTATGGCTCCTAACCGCCTCGCAAAAGAAACAAGCCCGTATCTGTTACAGCACCAGAACAATCCGGTTGACTGGTTTCCGTGGGGTGATGAGGCGTTTAAGTTGGCCCGCGAAACGAACCGGCCGATCATGCTCAGCGTCGGCTACTCGGCCTGTCACTGGTGCCATGTCATGGAGCGCGAGTCGTTTGAGAACGAAGAGATCGCGACGATCATGAACCGCCTCTTCGTCAACATCAAAGTTGATCGTGAAGAGCGTCCGGATGTCGACTCCATCTACATGTCTGCTGTGCAGGCGATGACCGGTCACGGTGGCTGGCCGATGACCGTTTTCATGACTCCTGATGGGCGACCATTCTTTGGCGGAACGTACTATCCGAACGAGGATCGCGGAGGCTTGCCTGCGTTCCCGCGGCTGCTTGAGGCTGTCTCCGAGGCGTACAACGATCCTGCCCGTAAGGACGAGTTGCTAAGCACATCGTCAAATATCGTCACTCGTATCGAATCGATGTCCGCCGTTCGGCAAAGCCAGGAGCCGATTACCGACGACCTCGTTGATAACGCCTCTATTGCGTTCATGCGGGAGTTCGATCCCAAAAACGGTGGGATGGGACTTCAGCCCAAATTTCCGCAGCCGATGGACTACGAACTGCTTCTGCGTCACTGGAAGCGCACCGGTGATGAGCAATCGCTTTTCATGGTCACTGAGACGCTGAAAAAAATGGCTCGCGGCGGCATTTACGACCAGATTGGCGGAGGCTTCGCTCGCTACTCGGTAGACACCTTCTGGCTCGTTCCGCACTTCGAAAAGATGCTCTACGACAACGCACAGCTGGTGTCGCTGTACCTGCACGCATGGCAGGCGACCGGTGATCCGCTGTTCAAGAAGGTTGTGGAAGAGACGCTGAGTTATGTGCTCAAAGAGATGACGCATCCAGAGGGTGGGTTCTTCTCTGCGCAGGACGCCGATTCTGAGGGTGAAGAAGGCAAGTTCTATGTCTGGTTGCCACAGGATATCGACACTGTCCTTGGCCCCGAACTCGGCCGCGTAGCCAACGCTTTCTGGGGTGTGACGCGCGAGGGGAACTTCGAAGGAAAGAACATTCTCAATGTACCCAGGGAACCGGCCGAGGTTGCTGCTGAACTAGGGATTTCAGAGGGCGAGCTTGCGGATCAAATCACAGACGCGAGCAGCAAGCTGTACGAGGCGCGCTCGAAGCGAATCTGGCCGGGGCTTGATGACAAGGTACTTACATCATGGAACGCTCTCATGCTGAAGGCGTTTGCAGAGAGCGGCGCTGCGCTGGGCAGGGAAGACTGGATTGATGCTGCTCGCAAGAACGCAGAGTTCCTGCTTTCGAAGATGCACTCCGGCCAAAGGCTTCTGCGCACGTGGAAGGATCTTGGCGAATCGGGTGAGGAATCGAAGGCGCACCTGAACGGTTATCTCGAAGACTACTCGATGCTGGTTGACGGCTTGCTGACGCTATATGAGGCGACTTTCGAGCCGCGCTGGTTCGATGCAGCGAAGCAACTCGCTGACGAGATGATCGAACTCTTCTGGTCGTTCGATGATGCGGTGTTTTACGACACGGGGAGCGACCACGAGCAGTTACTGGTCCGCCCGCGCGACATCTTCGACAACGCGATCCCGTCCGGTGGCTCGACCGCTGCAACCGCTCTGCTCAGGCTTGCGATATTTACCGGTGATCCCGCTTATCACCGCACAGCAACCGCTTCGCTGCGGGCGGTTCGGGACATGATGGTGAACGCTCCGCAGGCCACGGCGCAGTGGATAAATGCGGTGGATATCTACAACACGACGGCTCAGGAAGTGGTGATTGTGGGTGATCTCAGCAACGAGGCGACTCGTGCGCTCATCAGCGTAGCCCGAGTTGGGTACAACCCGAACAGAGTGCTTGCAGGTTCGGGGGGGATTGGCATGAACGGTGCTGTAATCGACTCTCCGTTGCTGGAAGACCGACCGCAGATCGATGGCAAGCCGACCGCTTTCGTGTGCGAGAACTACGCCTGTCAGCTACCTGTCACAGACCCTGAAGCACTGGCCGGGCAGTTGTCGGGCAGCGTTGTCTGAGTGGGTGGCGTCCAACCACCGAAGATACTTGGTGTCGGGTGGCGGGCATTCTCCCTCCCTTGCAGGGAGGTAGTTAGAGGGTGGGTGCCGCGTGCGGCGGCAGCGAGCTGCATTTTCAGTGGGGCACAGGTTGTTGAATAAGATGCCCGCTCTCTCCCTCATGACGAAACGACCCTCACCCTGACCCGCGCCCAGAGGGCTCCCGAATCTGGGAGAGGGAATGATCGCACTCTGAACTTGCAGCTCAGAATCTCTCGGGAAACTGTGTTGCAACGGTCAGATCCCTCCGCTGAGGTCGGGATGACCCAACGAAGGCGCAGCTTGCTGCTCGGGATGACGGTAAACGCCGCACGCGGCAAAACGCAACTGGTTGCCTGTGCCGCCTAGTTCGCTTGCGCTCGCTTCGCCGGCTCCAGATACCGGTGATCGATCCTCTCAAGCAGAGTGGTCGCCTCGGCTACCACCATAAGCTCCAGGTTGCCCAGGCTCGAAAGCTCCTCCGCAACGTGCTGTACTCGTCGTCTGCGGCCTTCCTCCATAAGCTGCAACCCCTTTTTCGTGGCGGTCACCCGGACAATGCGACCGTCATCAGACTTGCGGTCGCGTGAGACCAGTTCCAGTCCTTCAAGGTAGTTGACGATGCGAGTGATCGCCGGCAGCGACACCATCTCGATCGCCGCAAGATCACTGATCGACTTCGGCCCCGAGTAGGCAAGGATCGACAGCAGCGAAAGTCGTTCGGGCGTGAGACCGCCTTCTTTGTCCGTTACTCGTGCTCGCCTGAGCACATGAATGGCGATCGAATGGAGCTGGTTCGCGACTCGGTTGAGTAGATCGTCTTGCATGCCTCTGGGAACAGGTGGAGTTGACATATTTTAGTTAACACTGTTAAGTACATGATTAGCCGACACGATTAACACTGTTAAGCAAACGGCAGCTATGTGCAAGTAGCGCCAGTAGCCGGTTCAGGAGATGTTGTGATGACAGAAAGCAGCTTGTTGCAGTCCATCGGTCAGATTCACATCAGCGTCACCGACATCGACCGTGCCGTCCGCTTCTATCGGGATACGCTCGGGATGCAGCTTCTGTTTCAGGTTCCGAGCCAGCCTATGGCCTTTTTTCAGTGCGGCGAAGTTCGGCTGTACATGGGTGTTCCAGAGTCGGAGGAGTTCAGGTCGAAGTCGGTTCACTACTACCGCGTGAACTCGGTTGACGATGCGTTTGCCGAACTGCAGGGCAGGGGCGTGGAGTTCCGCGAGAAGCCGCACATGGTGCATGACGACGGGACAAATCAGCTCTGGCTAGCGTTCTTCAACGACCCCGATGGCAATCACCTGGCGCTGATGGAGGAACGGGCGGTTCAGGGTTAGGCGAACTCCTTGCGGTGATAGGAGCAGAGCCAGAACCGGTGGCCTTCCGGGGTGACGATCTTGTCCAACCCTCCCCAATCTTCTTCCGGATCGAGCTTTTTGAGGATATTGCGCAACCCGCGCAGGTCTGCTCCTTCCAACTCTCGGTGCCGTTCACCTTCGCCTCGACGTGAAAGCGTTGCTCTCTCATCGCCGTCGTCCACAAGTTCGGGTAGGAATCCGGCCAGCTCCTGCATGTGCTCTATATGCTTTGTGACCTCGTCGACCACGTGCGTAGCTCCTCCGAGCCACGGCCCGGCTACCCTGGATGCGAACCCGACCAGCCCGACGAGTTTGCTTACATGCGGTGCGAGTGCAGAAAGTGAACCTGCAGGATCGCCCAGTTCCCAGTAGCCCTTGTTTCCCTCCACGGTCGGGTGCCACTCGCCCGGATACTGGCAGTAGAGTTGGAGAGCTACCTTCTGGCCTCTCAACCTGCGCTTCCAACCACTGGATTCGACCGGGAGCAGGACGAAGACGTTTGGGCTGTGAGTCTCGGCGTAGCGCTGCTGACGCTCGTACAGCTTGAGGAACTCACGCTGCACGAGCGCAAAGTTATCGTTCATACCGCCGAAGCCGTCAGCTACTCGACCGGACAGCTCGTCAATACTCTGCTGGGTGGCGAGTTGACTTGCTGGGTGGTGCACGCCGAACAGAAGCTGCATTGTTGGAACCGGTTCGAACTCAACCTGGCATTCGACGGACTGGCGCGGCGGGTCTCGCTCGATTGCCCGTTCAAGCACTTCCAGATTGAACCTGTGCTCGCACGGGTTTCCGGCGTGGCCGGGGCATGGAACCGTCCGGCGCACCTTCAGTCCGGGGAAGCGGTCTACGGTCAGATCAAGGCCGTCACGCAAGAGCGCAAAGAAGTTGTGCGGAGTGGGACCGCGTGCAGTTAGCTCGACCGACCGAGAGGCCGAATCGGCGCGGATCAGGGCCAGGTGCTTCTCATCTTCGTTGTCTCTAAGAAGCGCGCCGTATCGCCAGTGAGTGTCCGTTGTAAACCGATGTTGGCGAGCGATGAACCACGTTGGAATCCCAGCGGGTAGCGTGTTGCCGAGATCGTAGCGGATCGATATCTCCCGCATCCCGCTCTGCCCATCTCTCTCCTCCCACTTTTCGGCGTAGTTCGCCGCATCGTATGCCAGCCGTTCGACCACGATGCTCCTGTCCCTCTCGGTCGGTGTCCTGTACGAGAGATCGAACTCCTCCATCAACTCCAGGAAGTACTCCCGAAGTTCCATGTCGAGATCGGGCCACACCTCCTGCATCGTGTCCCGGGTGAAGACGGCATTCTTCACCGCAGGGCTCTCCAACACGCGCAAGATAACCTCGATCATCCACTGCGAGTCCAGGATTACGATATTTTGCAGGGCGTCATCTTCAGGGAAGTAGACGATGTCTCCGAGGTCTGCCAGCGCCTTCAGAAGTGTGTCT
>JAJCYX010000203.1 GCA_029262715.1 Chloroflexota bacterium | reverse complement strand
ATGGCGTAGACCGGTCACTCGTGCGGCAGAACTTCTTACTGTGTTCTCGCTGCTTACCGCTCTCATCTTCCCGTTGATTCATGCAGGACGACCGTGGCGCATCGCTTACTGGATTCTTCCTTACGACTTTGCACGCGGCATCTTCCCGAACATCCGCTCACCGCTGATCATGGACCCGGTTGCCATCAGCACCTATCTGACTGGAAGCACGCTCTTCCTTTATGTGGCGCTTTTGCCTGACCTTGGAAACCTGCGAGACCGCACACAGGGTTGGCAAAAGGCTATGTACACGATGCTGGCGCTGGGATGGCGCGGCAACCCGAGGCAGTGGAAGCTACAGACGGTTGGCGGCATCCTCCTGTCAGCATTGATGCTCCCGATCTTCGTGTCTGTGCACTCCATCGTCTCGTGGGACTTCGCTGTCACACCGGCGGTTGAAGGCTGGCACTCAACTATCTTCGCTCCATACTTCGTTATTGGCGCTGTTCACTCCGGTGTATCTGCCGTGGTGACGATGATGGCGCTGATGCGATGGCTATGGAAGTGGGACGACTTCATTCGCCCGGAGCATTTCGATGCGCTTGCCAGGCTGCTGATCGTCGTTGCGACTGCATGGCTCGGGTTCACTTTCCTTGAGCTCGTCTTCGCCGTCTACTCGCTGGACGCACCGGAGATCGCACTACGTGAACTTCAGATATTCGCCTGGCCGTGGAATATGATGTTCGTTGTGTTCTTAATGACCGGTTACGTGATTCCCGTGGGAATGTGGCTGTTCAAGAGCGTCAGGAACAACATTGCACTGATGTTCTGGACATCGCTGTTCGTGAACATCGGCATGTGGCTCGAACGCTTCATGATCATCGTGCCAGGACTCTCCCGCCGAACGCCGTTTGTGTACACATGGGACTCATACCGGCCAAGCTTGGTGGAATGGTCAATTCTTGTATGGTCCGTTGCATGGGTTACGTTCCTCATGCTTCTGTTTTCACGCTTCTTCCCGCTCGTACCACTGTTCGAGCAGAAGGAGAGCCAGATATTTGTAGACAAGATCAAGATCGGACGGGTAAACGTGCCCGCGATTCTGAGGGAACAGGAGTAGCCAACAATGGCTGACCGAAGCATTCTTGGATTGTTCCAGGAAGCAGAACCAGCAGCAGATGCCATGGACGGGCTCGCCCGTGCGGGCTTTGAAATGGGTACATACGATGTGCTGACCGGCACACCGTACCCTGAGGGCGCGTTCGGTGAGCATGTGCCTCAGCACCGGCTGTTCCGGTTCCCTGCGTTCGGAGCGATCATCGGATTTACGACGGCGATTCTGCTGACAGCAGGAACGCAGATAGCTTTCCCGCTGGTCACCGGCGGTAAGCCGATCCTTTCGCTGTTCGCAATGATCATCATCATGTATGAGATGACGATGCTTGCTGCGGTCATTGCGACGGTGATCGGAATCATCTTTGAATCGAGACTGCCGAACATGAACCCTGGTGCCTACGACGAGCGCATCACAGAGGGTTGGATCGGCGTCGTTATTAGCGTTGAGAGCACGCGGGCGCAGGAAGCGGAATCGGTACTGAAAACGGCTGGTGCCCTGGAGATAAAGCACGCCTCATGATTTCACGGGCCAGACTGAACATAACGGTGGCCCCAAAGCGCCGCCGTACCGCCCTTGTAGGGTTGATTGGCCTCTTTGCCCTGGTCGCTGCTGCCTGTAGCGTTCAGGAGACGAACACGTATCCGGTGGACATCTTCACTGAGATGCACTACGCGCAATCAAACCGTGCCCAGGAGCCGCCAAGACTGCAACCGCCTGCACAGTCGGTTGCGCACGAGTCCGTTGGTGGACCCGAGGTCTCATTTGCGGTTCCTGAGTTTAAGCGCAGGCCTTACGACGCGGATGTTGCTAGCGAGCTTTTCGCCGTCAACTGCTCCGCATGTCACGGTGTGAATGGCCAGGGTGACGGGCCGGCTGCGGCTCACCTAACATCAGATCAGAGCTACTGGGCGGCAACCACGGGAACAACCTACGGGGCTCCAGCGAACCTCTTTGCAACAAGAGGCCAGCGAACACCGGAAGTATGGTTCACAATCGTCAACAACGGCATCAACGTGATGCCTGCTTTCTCGAAACTACTTAGCGAAGAGGATATCTGGGACATCATCGCTTTCCTCTTCGATGAACAGACAGGACTCGGAACTACGCAGTAGACTGGTTCCAGATCCAAACGCACGGGGATCCAGTAAACAATCTCTTCGTGCTATCCCGATGAAAATCGTCCCTGATCGTCTCGCTTCAACACGCACAATTGCCTGGCTCATGCTGGGAATTGTTGCTTTGACTGCTTTTGCAGCATGCGTTACCGAAGACGACCTGACTCCCGACCAGCGCGCTTACACATTGGACAGAGAGATAATGTGTCCTGTGTGCGACGGTCAGACGATCGACCAGTCCCATGCTCAAATCGCTGTGGACATGAAGGAGATCGTCCGGGAGAAGATAGCTGAGGGCGAGAGCAACAAGGATATTCGTGACTACTTTGTGGCTCGCTACGGGGAGGTCGTCCTGGCTGCTCCGGAGGCATCCGGGTTCAACCTGCTCATCTGGCTGATGCCTGTTGTGATCGCTGGTGGCGGTGCACTTGCGGTGGTCTGGGTATTGAAGAACATGCGCCGTAACTCAGCCAAGTTCGCCGCAGCCGGACAGAATGTGACGCTGGAAGACAGGCAATTGAAGCAGTATCTGGAAAAGATCGATGCAGACATAGGCATGCGCCAGACTCCAAATGTGCAAGCAAATGACGTAGAGGGACGAGAGAGCGGGAAAGAATAATTGGCTGAACTTGGCGTCATAGCCCTGCTTCTGGGCCTGGGTCTGTCGGCGTACGCGGCCTTGGGGTCGGTGATCGGGCAGTCTCGCGGCGTACCTGTGCTGGTCGTCAGCGCACGCAGATCGATATACATGTCAGCCATCGCGTCAACGATGGCGGCTCTCGCTCTGCTGACCGCGTTCATGCAGAACGATTTTTCGATTCAGTATGTCTATGATCACAGCAACACTGTCCTCGGACGTGGATTCACGTTCGTCGCGTTCTATTCTGGCAACGAAGGGTCACTGCTCTACATACTGTTCGCGCTCTCCCTGATGTCGGTCGCTGCTGTCATCTGGGCGCCGAAGCGGTTCGCAAGAAGCCTTCCGTACACCATTGCGGTCCTGGGCGGCACCCAGGCCTTCTACTATCTCGTGCTCGTCTTCTTCGCCAGCCCGTTCGAGGCGTTCAATGGT
>JAJCYX010000202.1 GCA_029262715.1 Chloroflexota bacterium | reverse complement strand
GGTCTAACCACGATTGTGAACGATGGCGTGACCGGTTTTTTGGTGAACTGGCGTTGTCCGGGGCCGTTTGTCGAAAGGCTCGACCTTTTGCTCAACAACGAACCACTTCGCAGAGAGATGGGTGTTGCAGCAAGGCTTCATGCCAAGACACTGACATGGGAGTCTACGGCCGATCGCCTGCTTCACACCTTCTCACAGCTTCTTTCTGACGATGTGGATGCAAAGGCTGCTCTGGTAGACACTTTGCAACCGATGGCCTAGCCGATCGCACCGGTTGGCGAAACTACGTAACGACGAATAGAGCGAGTTCCTGGAGACCCGAATGGCATACCAGCCGATAAGTGACTACGGAGTAATTGGGGACCTGCACACCGTTGCGCTCGTAGGTAAAAACGGCTCAATCGACTGGTTCTGCGTGCCCCATTTCGATTCACCCAGCATTTTTGCCTCGATTCTCGATGACAAAAAGGGTGGTTACTTTCAGATTGCGCCTTGCGAGACAGAATTCACGACCACACAGCACTATCTTCCTGAGACGAACGTCCTCGTAACCCACTTTCTTTCCGATGAAGGTGTTGTCGAAGTGACTGATTTCATGCCGGTGAGTCCTGGTGATGAATCTCACGCCGAGCACATGCTGATTAGGAAAATTCAGGGCGTGCGCGGATCAATGCATCTTGAGATGAGGTGCATGCCTGAGTTCAACTACGCTCGGGACAAGCACGAAACTGAGCTATTTGACGGTGGAGCGGTGTTCAAGACGCCAGAGCTTGAGTTGCTGTTCTCGACGCCATCAGAGCTGGTGCAGGTAGATGGCGGACTCTCATCTCGATTCGTTATCCAGGAGGGTGAATCGACCTACTTCGTGCTTTGTGAGTTGCACGATGGCATTGAACGTTCAGAAACGATCAACGCTGTCGAAATCGAGCGGCAGTTTGAGGATACGGTCGCATATTGGCGTAAATGGATCGCAGGCTCGACCTACTCCGGTCGCTGGCGGGAGACGGTACACCGCTCGGCGCTTGTACTAAAGCTCCTTACATACGCTCCCACCGGGGCAATTGTCGCCTCTCCGACGACGAGTTTGCCGGAAGACCTGGGCGGAGTCAGAAACTGGGACTATCGGTACACATGGATACGCGACGCGGCCTTTACGGTGTACGGACTGATGCGGATTGGGTTCACAGACGCTGCAGCCGATTTCATGACATGGCTGGAAGCGCGTTGCGGAGAACTGAACCATGACGGTTCGCTCCAGATCATGTACAGCATCGACGGGGACCATGAACTGACCGAAGAGACACTTGACCACCTGGAAGGATATAAGGGGTCAAAGCCTGTTCGCATCGGCAATGGCGCTTACGATCAGCTTCAACTCGATATCTACGGTGAGTTGATGGATGCTGTCTATCTGTTCAATAAGTACGGATCACCGATCTCGTACGATTTCTGGAAGCACCTGACCAGGTTAGTTGACTGGGTAGTGGACAACTGGAGGCGGACGGATGAGGGCATCTGGGAGGTCCGCGGCGGACAGCGTCACTTCGTGTATTCGAAGGTGATGAGCTGGGTCGCACTCGACCGAGCGTTGCGGCTCGCGGACAAGCGATCATTCCCGGCACCAAGAGCGAGGTGGCAGAAGGTACGAGACGAGATCTACGAAGAGATCATGGACAAGGGCTGGAACGATGAGATTGAATCGTTCACGCAGTCATATGACAGTGAATCTCTTGATGCCTCGAATCTGATTATGCCGCTTGTGTTCTTCCTGTCGCCAACAGACCCACGTGCTCTGAAGACGTTGGAAGCGATTAACAGGACGCCGGCAAAGGGCGGCCTAGTCTCAAACTCACTCGTATACCGCTACAACCCGGAGCATACGTCTGACGGTCTCACAGGTACGGAGGGCACGTTCAACATGTGTACATTCTGGCTTGTAGAGGCGATGACACGCGCCGGAGCAAGAGATCGCAAGTTGCTCGAACGCGCTCGACTCACGTTTGAGCAGATGCTCGGGTACGCGAATCATCTTGGCCTGTATTCAGAGGAGATTGGACCGCGTGGAGAGGCTCTTGGCAACTTCCCACAGGCATTCACTCACCTGTCGCTCATCAGCGCCGCGTACAACCTGGACCGTGCATTGGGCCATCAAGCTTAATGCCTGACAGTTTGGTGAAAAGCTTGTTGGTCGACTATGGGAAGTAGACTTCGATATCGGGTTGGTCGATAGAGATAGAGAACCACATCGAACGTCTGGACGGCAATAGAGTGAGGCGTTCGCCAGCCAGCTCTCCGGAAATCGCACTGCCAGTGAAATCCCATGTGGACTCTGTTTGCTCGTCTATGTAGAGCCCGTTGCCAGTGCCAGTAAATGTCAGCATTGTTCCGTTGACCATCGGAGAATAGGCGGCGGCAGAAGGTCCGCTCTCTTGTGCGAACACGGCAATCGATGTGCCGTCGATCTCGTCATTTGCAACGTCGTCACCCAGACGACCCACGGGATACGCTTTCTCAGTGTCGTTCACCCGTACTGATAGCACGATCTCCGACAACCTGAGAATCCCGCTGATCTGGTCTTCGTCTACAGGGAAGGCGAAGCGCCCCGCGTCCACGCTCTGTGCGTAAGCTCCGAATGGATCGCGGTCGTAGCGAGACGGTGGGGATCCAAATCCCTGGTCACGCGAAAGCACAAGAGTCTCAGGATGCAGAGCAAGCCAGTCTGACCACGGCATCATCACCGAAGGCAGAAGATCCAGCAACTTCCCGGACTGCGGGCCAATCACCGCTTCTCCACCAGTCTGGAACCAATACGAACCTGTCTCATGGTCGATCATGACGAGGTCGCTCTGAAATAGAGCGCTAGTGTTACCGAAAACATGCGTCTCACCATCGATTCGGCGGTCGAAGACAACCCCCGACGCGCATAGCGGGCAGTAGGTGATGAGTACAGGCACTCCATCGATCTCATCGTTTACGATCTCATGGAAATTGAGGAACTTAACCGGATACGCATAGACCTGCGTTTCGCCTTCGTAGCCGACAACGAGGTCACTTTCCGACAACCAGGCACCCCCTGCCGGGCCTTCGTATGTCGGTACGTACACCGGTCGGATCGCATTGAACAGACGGTTTATTGTTGCCTGTGGAGCATCCGGCAACCTTACGGAGCCACCGTCGAAGGTGTCGAATACGATGTCCTCAGGAGGCACAGTGCCGTTGAAGATATCTACTGGCGGTGGAGGCGGTGGCCCTTCGATCCCGTACGGAAACCCGGTTCTTACAACCGGTGTCGGCGGAAGAGCTGAACTGTCCGCCGTTGATGTGGCAATGACTGCTGCCCCGGTAGTGCTGGTTGGTGCAGGAGCGGTATCGCTCGACCCACAGGCGATCGATATGGCTGCGATGGCGACACTAAGTAGAGGGGCGATTGTTTTTGCTCGCCTAAACCGCGATCGAGCGGTCTCGGGAGATATTCGGAACGAGAAGATCATGCTGGCGGTTAGATGCAAACCAGCTTGATCCGGTGATGATCGCACGGCTGGCTGGATCAGTCTCCAGCACCGACCGGCTGTTCAATCGCCGCCTGGGCCATTGCTATCAGTCGCTCCCTGAACATCTGAATCTGCTCGAACAGGGCGCTCAACTCTTCGACCCAATCGGGCATTTCTCTGTCGATCTCCACCCGAATTTGCATGTGCCCGACGTTCACTCCGCGGCCAAGCCATTTCTGTAAGGCAGCTCTTGCGCCGCCGGTTGGCTCTTTCAGGTTCAGCGTCGCCCGGTCATCCGCAATCACTACGGAATCGACACCAGACTGTTCAGCAAGCACTCGCATCTTTTCCGCTGCCAGTAGCAGATCTACATTGCGTGGGACTGGACCAAATCTGTCGCGCAGTTCGTCGTGAATATCGGAAATGGAATCAGCGTCGTGGATTCGGGCTAGCCGTTGATAGACGCTGAGGCGTTGAGCAAGATCTTCGACATAGCTGTCAGGTATTCGTGCATCGACGCCGAGATCGATTCTGACCGTAGAGAACTCAAGCAGGCTTCTATCTCCGGGCTTGTCGTTGGACGATGGCTTCTTGCCTGCTCTCATCTCAGCCACTGTGTCCGACAGCAGCTTGGTGTAGAGATCAAATCCGATTGCAGCGATGTGTCCACTTTGCTCACCACCCAGGATGTTGCCCATGCCTCGAATCTCCAGGTCCCGCAATGCTATTTGGAACCCTGCGCCGAGTTCGGTCGCCGCAAGAATGGTGTTGAGTCTGGCGTCGGCAGTTTCGGTCAGCGCTTTGCCACGCGGAATCATCAGGTATGCGTATGCGCGGTTGGTCCCGCGTCCGATGCGGCCCCGAAGCTGGTAGAGCTGAGATAGACCGAACATATCTGCACGGTCAACTATCAACGTATTGGCGTTTGGTAAATCGATACCGGACTCGATGATCGTTGTGCAGACCAGGACATCGAACTCGCGCTTCTCGAATGCAGACATCACCTGTTCGAGGTCGTCTTCTGGCATCTGGCCGTGGCCGATGTCAAAGTGCGCCTCCGGCACGAGCTTCATTAATTTTGCGGCGACAAGATCGATATCTTTCACTCGATTGTGCAGATAGAAGACCTGACCACCGCGGTCTACCTCTCGTAATATCGCCTCACGGGTGAGTTCGTCGCTCTCTTCCGTGACATATGTTTTGATCGGTAGGCGCTCCTCCGGCGGAGTCTCAATTGTGCTCATGTCCCTGATACCGGCGAGAGACATCTGGAGAGTCCGCGGGATAGGCGTTGCACTGAGACTCATGACGTCGATTTGCGTTCGGAACTGCTTGAGGCGTTCCTTGTGCGAGACACCGAACTTGTGCTCTTCGTCGATGATGACCAGGCCGATGTTCTGGAACCGGACATCGCGTTGCAGTAGCCGATGTGTGCCGATCACTATGTCGACTGAACCTGCTGCAAGACGTTGAACGGTTGCCTTCTGCTGAGCATCTGTCCTGAACCTCGAGAGCATTTCGACGGTTGCCGGGAACGGCTGTAGGCGCTCAGAAAAAGTGTCGAAGTGTTGTTGCGCCAGCACCGTTGTCGGAACGAGTATCGCCACCTGCCTGCCAGACTGGACCACCTTGAACGCGGCGCGCAGCGCTATCTCCGTCTTTCCGTAGCCGACATCACCGCAGACCAGTCGGTCCATTGGGTGCGGCGCCTCCAGGTCCTTCTTGACCTGTGCGAGCGTCGTTAGCTGATCAGCGGTCTCCTCGAACGGGAAGCTCGCCTCCATGGAGTCCTGCCAGGGCGTATCGCTGTCGGATGCGAAGCCCTCTGTGAGTTCACGTGCGGCGTAGAGCGCAATCAGTTCGCCTGCCAGCTGTTCGGTCGCTCGCCTTGCGCGGGCTCGTGCGCGACTCCACTCCTGCGTGCCGAGCCTTGTCAGTCGCGGAGCGTTGTCTGATGGCCCGTGATAGAGCTGTATTCGATCAAGCTGTTCAGTCGGTACGTACAGCTTGTCGTCCTCTGCGTACTCAAGCACCAGGTATTCCCGGCCTTCGTCACCCATCACCTGCGTGCCGCGGAAGACAGCAATCCCATGCTCAATATGGACGACGTAAGAGCCAGGCTGTAACTGTTCGAGTGCCGGTCCTTTTCTGACCGGTCGCTTGCGAACTCTGCGCCGCTCTTTTGCTACGCCGAAGATCTCAGCGTCCGTGATGATCCCGAGGTTGCGCCTGTCTCTTGCCAGGACAGTGAAACCCTGACGAAGTGTGCCCTGCACGAGTGTCACGTCCCCGGGCTCGAGGGGTTTAGGAACGCTCTTCTTCAGCTTGATCTGAACATCGGTCGTCTTGTTGAGTTCAATTATTCGGCTGGCGTGGTTTGAAAGGACCGCTGTTCGCAGCGAACTTGCCTGGCGGTCGGCAATCAACGTCATCGCTGTTTCGAGACCGCTAGTTGTCAGCGGTGCAGGTTCGATAGGCAGTCTGAGCGCGCCTCCGGGCAGTTCTGCATCGACTCCCCACGGAGTCAGTGACAGCGAACGGCGGGGTTTGTTTAGAGCGTCAGCGAGCAATCCATGCTCGATGTGAGGTTGTGGAAATCTGCGCGGCACCTCACGACGACGCTCTTTATTGGCGCGAAGCTCCGAGTATCTCCTGTCAGATGTTTCAGAACTGTCGCGAATTTCGCTGGGACGAACTCTTACTAGCAGGGTGTCGTCCGGTAGGAACTCGAACACCGAACCTCGGTTGAAAAATCCGGCGTAATAGCCGATCTCGTCTATCCAGTCGCCGTCCATAATCCTGCCCAACTCAGCCGGGATCCGGTCCCTCGACTCTCCAACGGCACTGTCAAAATCGACCTCAGTAATGAGCTTCTTCACATGTTCATGATCTGCGTGAGAAGGGAGAATTTCAGATGCCGGCGGTATGTGGATGTTCTTGAGACTGGTTGTCGACCTCTGGGTTTCGGCCTCAAACTCCCGAATGCTCTCTACTTCATCATCAAAAAACTCGATACGGACCGGTGAGTCGCTTGAGGTCGGAAAGATGTCGAGGATGCCGCCGCGATGGCTTGCGGTTCCGGGTATGTCGACGGTCGGCTCAAGTACGTAGCCTGCAGCTGTCCAGGTGCGCAGTAGATCGGAGATGTTGAAGCGGTCTCCAACCGATATCGTGTGAGTTGCAGCATCGTATTCGGCACCGGATGGCGTTCGATACGAGACAGCAGAAGTGGAAGCAACCACAAGTGGGGTACGGCCCTTGCCCTTCCAAGTTCGCAGAATTGAAAGAACTTTCAGGCGCTGGTGGGTGGCACCGAGGTCTGGCACATAGCGTTCGAAAGGAATGTTGTCAGTCTCAGCGAACTGAAACACAGGTGCCGACTCTCCACACCAGATCGTCAACTGGTCAGTGAGCCTGCGGGCTGATTCAGGATTGGGCGTGACAACGAAGACAGGTGCTCCGTACTCACTCCAGAGCGTTGCGAGGGCGTATGCAGTAGCAGCGTCTGGAACGATGACTTCCCTGTTTACTGAGGGGCTGTGGACTTCACCGAGAAGCTCCTCGAACTCAATTGTCGAAGTCAATGATGAGAGCAGTCCGGACAGGGTCATCTAACACCACCTGCTGTAGCGCATAAGCACCGCGCGCAAAAAGGCGTCCTGCGGTGAGCACAGGCGCCTGATATGTAGATCCGAATACCGATGTTCCATATCGGTATATTTCTAGCTTAGCACTCAGGAATTTTGAGTGCCTGTGTGCCATGCTTGTATGAAGACTGGCAATAGTATTGGTAGCGACGGAACGATACGGTACGAATTGCCGTGACTCGTGAAGCGACAGTTAGACCCATTGGCATCAGCATTCGGTAAAACCGATAACACCGAGACCGCCCAGATCCTTGGGCAGGCTGACGCTGCGCGTCGAAGCCTCCGGCGAATTGTGGTCAAGCTCGGCACGAACCTGATCACAGGTAAGAGGGATGCCGACGGACGCCGGCGGGGAATCGATGAGGTTTCACTTCGCGACCTTGTATCGCAAATTGCTGCTCTGCACGCTGATGGCAAACAGGTGATAGTTGTGACGTCAGGTGCGGTCGGTGCTGGTCGTGAGGTTCTCTCAGACGAGTCATGGAAGGCCCCGCAGGGACGCCGAACCGTGGCACATCGGCAGATGTTGGCCGCACTGGGCCAAACCCAGCTAATGCTTGCCTACGAACGGCTATTCGGCGAACACGGAATTCACGTTGCACAGGCGTTGGTCTCCCGTGAGGATCTAACGCAGCGACGACGTTATCTGAACGTGAGGGATACGCTCGAGGCGATCCTTGAGGTCGGTGCGGTTCCAATTGTCAACGAGAACGATGTTGTTGCGGTTGAAGAGCTTGCAGGTGTGATCTACGGCGACAATGATCGTCTATCAGCGATGGTGGCGAATGACCTCGAGGCGGACCTGCTGATACTGCTTGGAGAGGTTGAAGGTCTTTTTGAAAAAGACCCGCATCTCGATGGCAATGCGAAGATCATATCTGAGGTACCCAAGATTACGACGAGTATCAGGCGTTCTGCCAGGGGGCCGCACGATGGTCGCGGCTCAGGAGGCATGGCAAGCAAGCTGGAAGCAGCGGAACTGGCGACATCATCGGGAACTCCAATGGTCATTGCGTCCGGTCGTTCGACAGATGTGCTCCAGAGAATCTGCGCCGGCGAATCGGTCGGCACTCGATTTCCAGCAGCTATATCCAGGATCGAGGCTAAAAAGCGCTGGTTGATGACCGGGATCACGGACAGCCAGGGAGCTGTGCTGGTTGATGAGGGTGCCGTAACTGCGCTCAGGAACCGTGGGCGCAGTCTTCTTGCGGCAGGGATCGTGCGAGTGAACGGAAAGTTCAGCCGCGGCGATATCATTAAAATCGAGGATGGTAATCGTCAGCTTGTAGCCTGCGGGCTCGCCACCTACTCATCCGATGATGTCGATAAGATAAAAGGACGCAAATCAGGAGAGGTACAGGAGCTTCTCGGCCACTACTTCGGAATGGAAGTGGTTCATCGCAACAATATGGTCCTGGTGTGATTGCTGCTCAGGCAGTGAGCGAGAGATATGACAGCTATAGCGGTCGATATTACGCAGATGGGAGCGGCGGCGAGGTCCGCTTCCAGGAAGCTCGCGGCAAGTGACAACGCTACGAGGAACGCAGCGCTGGGAGCCATCGCGTCCGGCTTGCTGTCGAAAGAGCCGGAAATCCTTGCGGCTAACGAGCAAGACAACACTGCTGCGCGTGAGTCAGGTCTTGATGAGCATGTGATCGACCGCATGGTTCTCAACCACGATCGCATCGTTGCAATGGCCGATGCGTGCCGTGAGATAGCCGCGCTACCTGATCCGATTGGCAATGTTCTCGAAGAGCGCATCATGCCGAATGGACTTCAGATTCAGCGAGTTAGCGTGCCGCTCGGTGTGATCGGGGTCATCTTCGAGAGCCGCCCCAATGTGACCATAGACATCACAGCCCTTTGCCTGAAGTCAGGCAACGGCGTGATTTTGCGTGGCGGCAAAGAAGCGCTCGGTGCCAATTCTGTCCTGGCAGAGATCGCTCGCAACGCCGTCAAAAGCGTCGGGCTGCCTGAGGATGCTGTGCAGTTCGTCTCTTCCACCGACCGGTCGCTAGTCGGCGAGATGCTGCGATTGGATCGTTACATCGATCTGATCATTCCAAGAGGCAGTGCGGAGCTTGTGCGGTTCGTTGGTGAGACAGCGACGATGCCTGCGATCACAGGTGGCATTGGCGTGTGCCACACTTATGTTGATGCAGCAGCCGACCTCGATAAGGCGCTGAAGGTCGTGATGAACGCCAAGGCCAAGCGCCCGACCGTTTGCAACGCGCTGGACACATTGCTTGTTCACTCGTCAGTCGCAAACCAGTTCCTGCCGGATCTCGCCCGTGAATTTGGTGTCTCAGGGGTGGAGATGCGAGCTGATGGCAGGGCGATAGAAGCTCTGCATGGGCTTGCTGATGGCGCACGAGTGAGTCCTGCCAGTGCGGATGACTTTGGAACCGAGTTCCTTGCTTCGATCGCTGCCGTAAAGGTGGTCGACTCGATGGACGATGCGATGGATCACATCGCTGAGTACGGTTCTGGACATTCTGAAGCGATCATCACCGAAGACAAGGACGCATCGGAGCGATTTTTGGCAGAAGTCGATGCCGCTGCAGTGTTCGCCAACACTTCGACATATTTCAACGACGGTGGCCAGTTCGGGTTAGGCGCTGAAGTTGCTATCAGCACGAGTAAGCTCCATGCACGCGGGCCTATGGGCCTGCGCGAAATCACAACCTACAAATGGGTTGTGCGAGGCGACGGCCAGATTCGCGAGTAGTAAGGAAAGCCCATATGCGTAGAACTATCGGTTGCGCCCTCGGGTCGTTACGCATGGTGTCGAGATTTTTCGAGTACATGATGGAAGTGATGTCTCGAACCACACCGGGAGGCGCTGGATCTGACAAGAATCGCAGGTTTTGAACCCGGTTTAGATGTCTCAGAACGTCGGTTTGTGCACCATGCCGTAGAGAATGAACGCGAGAAGACCTTTCGCTACGAGTTCGATCGCGGTGTGTGCAGGCTAGCAAAGAGCGTCCTTTGCTCATTCAGTAGTTGACTAGCTGATGCGAATTGCCCAGGTCGATTCGAACTGCATGGTGAACGGACGCGAAACGACGGCCACGGAAGCGACCGTCGTTAATATTTCGACTCAGCCGGTAGCTCTACAGGCCCTTGTCTGCCATGAAGTTCGCGAGGTCAGCAGTGCGGGACGAGTAGCCCCACTCGTTGTCATACCAACCCACAACCTTCACGAAGCCGTCGCCTACAGCGACAGTTGACAGAGCGTCGATGGTGCAAGAGTTCGGGTTGCCGATGTAGTCAACAGACACGAGGGGTTCGTCAGATACGCCGAGGACGCCCTTCAGACCGCCTGTAGAAGCGATCTTGAATGCCTCATTGATTTCACCTGCCGAAGCACCGCGCTCAAGCTTGCACGTGAGGTCGGTAACCGAACCTGTGATGACCGGCACACGGTAGGCCATGCCATCGATCCGGCCAGTCAGCTCCGGGATTACCTGAGTCACTGCCTTTGCCGCACCCGTTGTTGTTGGGATGATGCTGTTAGCTGCCGCTCGCGCCCGCCTCAGGTCACTGTGGACCTGGTCGAGGATGCGTTGGTCGTTTGTGTAGGCGTGAATTGTCGACATCAGTGCGC
>JAJCYX010000201.1 GCA_029262715.1 Chloroflexota bacterium | reverse complement strand
TTAACCGGAGTGTTGAGTCTAACTGCACCTACGCGGCTGGGGTTGTCGCGGGTCTTCGTAGCAATGACGCGATTTTTACAAGTTATCGACTATCCGTTCGCTGGGTACGACATACAATGCCGGCATATCCGAGGAGTGGATAGCTCCTATCGACAGAGGTAAGGGACAGGAACGTTTCCAGTATGTTTTTGCTTAAATTCTTGGGATTGAAGTGGATAATCGGCCTAACTGTGGTCGGTGGTGTCTCGGTTGTCGGTGTCACCGCACTCTACCTCGCCGTAGTCGGTGGTGTGGACATTCCCGGTCTCTCCGACGCCTTCCGAGTCGATCCTGAACCGCCTTCCCCACAGGTCATCGCCCGAGCTGATCAAGTTGAGGAAGACATCCGAGACGCCATTGAGGACAACTCCGCGTTCTTCCTTGAGTTGACCAACCAGAACCTTTCAGACCTGCTCCAATCGGAATTGAGTAGCGAAGACAGGATTCAAAACCTCAAGGTTGAGATCCGTAGTGACGACGTTAAGGTCAGCGGAGATCTCGCCGGTCGTGTCAGAATCGGTTTTTCCGGAATTATCGGAATTGCTCTCGAACAGGGCCAGGTAGAACTCGACCTGATGTCGGTGGACGTCAGTTCTCTACCAACTCCCGGGTTTGTTAAGGACGAGATCCAACCGTTTATCGATGAAGTGCTCGATATCAACGAACGACTTCGTGAATCCGGCGCAACGCAGATTCAGGCCGTGAACCTTGATCCGGGAGTGCTTCAGATCATTGGTGTGCAGGCCGCCGGTGCGACCGTTGCCGACAGCACAATTGCAGCGTTGCAGTCCGGCTTCGGGTCAGGCTCGACTCCGCCAATGCCGCCTGGTGGAGATGTTGTGCCGATTGGACGGATCGGTTCAGAACAGGGCAGCCCGCTCTACCTGGCGCTGGGTGACTCACTAGCTGCAAATGTCGGTGTTTCAGACCCACGTCAAGGCTACGTTTCCCGCTTCCATGGATTTCTTGAATCCGAGCGCAACGAGACGCTTGGTCTCGTGAACCTTGGGATATCTGGAGAGTCAACGATTTCGATTCAGAACGGCACACAGCTCAATCAGGCGCTTTCGGTGTTGAATGGCTCGAGCCAGGTATCGGTACTCACGATCGACCTTGGCGCGAACGATGTGCTCGCTCACCTTGGTTCCGCAGACTGCTTACAGGGTGAAAGCGGACCGCGTGGCGCCGCTTGCCAGGCGCGTGTCTCTGCGGCAATGGATGCATTTAGCCCCAACTTCCGGTCAATTCTGCAACGGCTCGATGCTGCTCTCGACTCTGGCGCTGAGTTCTATGTGATGAC
The DNA here is from genome assembly GCA_029262715.1 of Chloroflexota bacterium. GTDB lineage: Bacteria > Chloroflexota > Dehalococcoidia > Lucifugimonadales > Lucifugimonadaceae > JAJCYX01. The sequence goes on along the minus strand of JAJCYX010000201.1, from coordinate 3,286 downwards.
CGTGTACAACCCGTTCGACTTCGGAATCGGGATTCCGCTTGAGGCGTTTACTTCACAGGTAGTGGCCGACCTGAACGAACTGATTAAGGCAGAGGCCGAAGGCGTTGGCGCGACCGTTGCCGATCCTTTCTCAGACATGGCGGACAACGCCGGTGCCTGGACGAACATGCTCTTCGACCAGGATATTCACCCGAACGCTGAGGGTTACCAGGTGCTGGCAAACTCCCTGGCAGAGGCAAGGGGCGGTTAAGGCCAGTTAGCCGTAGAAGGTCAGGCGTCTGACTCGTTTGAGTACGCTTCGTCGAGCAACTCGATGACATAGCGAACTTTGACATCGGCGTTTGCGCGCTTCAGTGCGGAGGTCATTTGCAAAGCGCACCCTGGATTGGCCGTGGCGACGATCTGTGCATCAGTAGAAGCGATGTTAGATGCCTTGCGATTGCCGAGCCGCTGCGACATCTCTTTCTGCGTGATCGAGTAGGTACCTGCGGATCCGCAGCACACTAGCGGCTCTGGCATTTCGACTCGTTTCAGCCCTGGAATTGCGTCGAGCACCTCCCTTGGTGCCGCTGTAATTCGCTGTGCGCTCGCAAGATGACATGCGTCCTGGTAAGTCACGGTGCAGTCGAGCGAGCCTTTCGGCGCTCGCAGACCGAGTTCGATCAGGAACTCGTGGATATCTTTGGTCAGGCTGGCTACGTGCTCCGCCTTTTCCAGATACGCCGAATCATCATGGAGTAGTTCGGCGTACTCTTTCATTGTTGACCCGCATCCCGCGGACGCCACAATCACCGCATCTGGCATCGCAGTCAGGAAAGAATCGATATTCTGTCGTGCCATCTTGCGAGATGACTCCAGTTCACCGGCGTGTGCATTGAGCGCTCCGCAGCAGCCCTGGTTGGCAGAGAGATGCACTTCGACGCCGTTTTTCGATAGCACCCTGACGGCGGCCTCAAGAGCGGGGGCGTGTGTCAACGTCATAACGCATCCCGCGAGCATCGCAACCTTTGCCCGGCGTTTACCTTCGACCGTGATCACCTGACCGTTCGCCACGAAGAAGTTCTTGCTCAATTCGGGTAGCGATTCGTCGAGATACTCCTGGTCGCCGGGAAGCGCTCCGAGAACTCCGGTCTTCCGCGCTACGAACTGCGCACCGGTTTTTCGATACAGCTTGGCAGCGCGGCCAACCCAGCGGAGCCGTTTCGGGCTGGTCAGCACCTTCGTGTAGCCGATGTTACGACCAACACGTTCACGAAGCGGTCGCTTGAAGTTTGTTTCGATCTGCGACCGCGTTGCTTCCATCAATCTTCCATAAGGCACACCGGACGGACAGGCGACCTCGCAAGCACGGCACTGTAAACACATATCCCAGTGCCCGACAACAGATTCGGTCATCGCAAGCCGGCCTTCAGCCACGCCCTTCATGAGAGCGATGCGGCCGCGGGGCGACTCCATCTCAAGCCCTGTTTCGAGATACGTTGGGCAGGCGTTCAGGCAGAAACCACAGTGCACGCACTTGTACAGATCTTCGTCACGCGGCGCATCCGGCCCTGAGAAACCTGCGAAGGTTCCGGCTTTGGCGATCGGGTGCTGTTGCGGATGAGTCATGCGTTTAGTCTGTCACTCTGATCTTGATTCATGTTCTCTCTTTTAGATACGGCCTGCGAACCTGCCGGGGTTCAGGACTCTCTTCGGGTCAAAACGGTTCTTGATGCTTCTCATAACCGCAATCGCCTCGCCCTGGTCCCCAAAGACATCAACCTCTTTCTTGATCGCAACAGGGCAACGCTCGACCGTCACCTGACCTCCGAGGATTGTCGCCGATTCGCGAATTCGGTCAATTTCCGCCCGAGTTCCATCTGCCAGGGACATCGTCACGGTTCCGAATCCTGCCTGCAGTTCGCCGGAGTTACGTTCAGTTTTCTCACTGCTGAAGCTCCTGGCAAGAAACTTGACCGCATCACGAGGCTTGAGAGTGGTTCTTAGAGTCACAATATCGCCGTGATGCGTTTCGTCAGGCTGGTTCCATATCTGTTCTGCGCTGGAACCTCTCAGGACTTCGTAGCCGTCGGCCCCTGTTGATCCTGCAACGCCGGTCAGGTCGTTTTCCAACCGTGTTACTGCGTCTGCTCCACCCGAAACTCCGGCAAGCACCAATGCTTCCGAAGATCCCTGCTCAACCGGTGTGTCCAACTTGGCAAACCGGAAATTCGCTGCATCACCGACGAACACGGTCAACGCTTCAGGCATGGCTGGGCCGTCGAATACCTGCATCGCGTACTCGCCAGCGTCGTCAACCGATCCGAACCATGCTGCGACGGTGCTGGAATTGGCGGGAACGGGAACGACTTTCAGTGCGACCTCGACGATCACTCCAAGCGTGCCGAACGCACCTGTGTGGAGCCTGTGCAGATCGTAGCCCTGGACGTTTTTGACCACTCGTCCGCCAGATTTTGCGAGGGTGCCGTCAGCGAGCACCACCTGCATACCGATCACCCAGTCTCGAATCCCGCCCATCGACGAACGAATCTGTCCCGCTGCGTTCGATGAGACGCTCCCGCCAAGTGTGGCTTTTTCTGGCTGGGAGACATCAAAAGGTAGTCTCTGTCCCTTATTTGCAAGCGTGGCGCTGAGTTCGGCAATCCGCACTCCGGCGTCTGCCACTACCGTCAGATCGCCAGCCTCATGCGTGATATTGCCTGAGAGGCCGGTCAGATCGATAGCTGTCGTGTACTTCTCGGGCACATTGCCGACATGCATCCGAGTTCCGCCGCCCCACGGAATCACCGCGTCACCTGCTCCGTGCGCTTCCGTCAGCGCAGATGACAGTTCAGCGACGGACGAGACCTGAACAACTTTGTCAGGACTCAGGCCGTCAACGGTAAATGAATTCGGATCGGTTGCGTTCACCATCTCTATAAGGTCATCGCTCCGTCTATCACGTGCACCTGACCGGTAACGTAGCTCGACTCATCTGACGCCAGCCAGACGGCGAGCATTGCGATCTCTTCCGGATTGCCGATTCGCCCCATTGGCTGCCGCGCAAGAAAGTTCTTCATCGCCTGTTCGGGATCGGGAGCCATGTTGATTCGCTGATGCAGCGAAGGTGTGTCAACGGTTGCCGGGGCGATGGCGTTGCACCTGATCCCCTGGGACACAAAGTCTTTTGCAACCGACATAGTGAGACCGGCGACCGCTGCCTTACTTGCGGAGTAAGCAGCGCGGTCAGCGACTCCCATGATGTGCGAGGCCACAGACGACATGTTGATCACGCTGCCTCCGCCGT
>JAJCYX010000200.1 GCA_029262715.1 Chloroflexota bacterium | reverse complement strand
AGCCAGGAACTCGATTCGTTGGTTGACCAGGTGCGACTGGTGGTCCAGGGTGTGCGACCTCAGGATTTGAGGGATCAACAGTCTCTGCGAAGACACGTGGCGACGGAACTTTCGGCGGCCCAATCGGTTCTTGACGGCCTGCTGGTGGATCGACCCCGGCGAAACATTTTGCGTCGGGCCAAATAGCGAGGGTTTTAGAATTATGCAGATCCTCGTTCAACCAGGCGGATCAGTCCGCTCTGTTTACAAAGAAACAATTCCCTTGGGCCAGTTGGGGAAATTATCGATCCAGCGGGGTTCGCATGTCGAACCCGATAATGAAGGTCAGTGGTACGCCGATCTCTCTCCGGTAAGTGGTCCTCGACTGGGACCTTTCACTCATCGTTCTAGTGCACTGGAAGCCGAAGTTGCTTGGCTCGAAAGATACTGGCTCGCAGCAGGCCAATAGCGGCTCCTTCTCTTTGAAGCGTTTCAGTTACCTGCTGCGAAAGCGGCGATCCAGGCAGAAATCCAGTACGTACTCTCAACAATCACTCTCTACCCAAAAAGGAATTCTTCATGAAAATCCTCGTCATCAACAACGACGGCGGAGGCTTCGCCGACTACGTGGACGTGAGCGAAGGCACAACAGTCACCGAACTGTTTAAACGGCAGATTGGTTCGGCTCAGCCGAGTCACTATCTGATTCGGGTCAACCGTCAGCCCTGTCCGGCGGACCAGGTGCTGCAAGCAGGTGATCGTATCTCGTTTACACCCACTAAGATCGAGGGCGCACTCGGATGACACCCCAAGAAAAGCAACTAGCTCGGTTGGCGGTTTTGATTCACGAGCAAATTGTGAAGGAACATTCCAGCCGGGCAAACAATCAATTACCTCAGGCCTCTTGGCGACAGAGTGAGCGTCTTCTGCGGAGGATATGTCAGGCGGAGCGGCGAGGCTGGCAACTTGCCGCAGAGCGACTGCGGCAGGAACTAAGAACCGGATTGCTTCAGATACAGAGTGAGTTGACGGGACTCGATAGGAGCCTCACCCCTTCTGCATATGAATTGTCCCAGACATCGATCAACGATCTCTATGCTGACTTAGTCACGCTCTACAGGGAATTCGACGATGTGAGGTTCCATCGACGAGAGCATATGCTTTCGGTCGTTACCGAACCACTCGAACTAGAAGGTGTCTATCTGGGTACTTTTGAGATCCGCCTGGACTGGGGCAAACTCACTGAAGGTCATCCTCACAACTATCGAGTGTTCGCCTTGGACGCCAATCCGGCGGCGACCAATGACTGTGTCACTCATCCTCACGTGCAAGACGAGGTGGTATGCGAAGGGGCGGGACATCTGCCGATTCGTAAGGCCCTAGAGCAAGGCCGCTTGCTCGATTTCTTTGAATTGGTCGCCTCCCTATTGCGAACGTACAACTCTGCCAGCCCATTCGTTTCACTTCCCAATTGGTACGGAGTGGAGTGTGCGGACTGTGGGGATACCATCTGCGACGACGAGCGATATTCTTGCGAAAAGTGCGAGACTATCGTCTGTGGGGAGTGCTATTTCAGTTGCTCTGACTGCGATGGAATCTTTTGTGTGGAGTGTGTTACGAGCTGCGAAGAGTGCTGTGAGAAGCGCTGTAACTCCTGCAGCAAACAGTGCTCACACTGTGGCAAGGAATTTTGCCAGGATTGCCTCGATGACCAAGAAAGGTGTTCCGATTGTCATGATCAACAAACCGAAGAACAAGGTCTGGAACCGGCCGACTCTGAAGAATCTGGCGGAAACCACGTCACTTCGCTTCAGCCCAACCGCCTGGGCGAAACTGCTCTATCTACGTGATTATGGAGAAACAGAAGTCGGTGGATTTGGAATCGCCGCAAGTGACGACTTATTGTGGATCCAGGATATCCAACTCGTCCAGCAGGTCGGCTCCTGGGCAAACGTCGCATTCGATGACCGATCAGTGGCCGACTACTTTGACCGACAAGTCGATCTGGGAAGACGGCCAGAGGAGTTTGCTCGAATCTGGGTTCATACCCATCCGGGAGAATGTCCGCTACCCAGCCTGACCGACGAACGGACTTTCAGTCGAGTGTTTGGTAACTCGGATTGGGCAGTGATGTTCATTCTGGCTCGCGAAGGTCTCTCCTATGCCCGGCTTCGTTTCCACGTTGGGCCAGGCGCCGAGCTTGAAATCCCAGTCCACGTTGGCTGGGAACAACCTTTTGGGGGTTGTGATCCAGAGGCCTGGGAAAGGGAGTATCTGGAACACGTCAAAAGTCCAGAACCTCTTTACAATCCAGTTCAAAACCCCGAGTCACGAATTGAGTTTCCCAGGGAGGAAGAACCACCAGACAATTGGCTCGATCCTTGGTTTGAGTATTCCGTGGACGAAGAACCGTTGAAAGGACTTGTTTGATGATTTTCAAAAACATCACTCGACCCAATCGATTTACGCGCCAGAGTGAGTTGGTTCCAGAGGATCGTCTAGAGAGCATAAGCTGTTCGGTCCTGGGTGTCGGAGCCATCGGACGGCAAGTGGCAATTCAACTAGCGGCCCTTGGCGCAAGGAAAATCCAGTTGGTGGATTTTGACACCGTCGATCTAACCAACGTAACAACCCAGGGCTATCTGGTCGACGATATTGGCCAGGCGAAGGTGTTGGCTACCTCCGAAGCGATTCATCGCTTGGATCGTTCAATCCAGGTGACCACGGTTCAGGACCGGTACCGTGCCAAACTGGACATTGGAGAAGCGGTCTTTTGTTGTGTCGATTCGATCGCCGCTCGGGCTGCTATCTGGAGATCGGCCCGTAGTCGTTGCCAGTTCTGGGCGGACGGTCGCATGCTGGGTGAGGTGATTCGAATCTTGGCTCTGAGTCGTACAGGTGAGCCAAATCGTTACGAGGAAACCTTGTTTCCCCAAGCAGAGGCTCAGCAGGGAAGTTGCACCTCTCGTAGCACCATTTATACCGCCAGCATTGCAGCAGGGGTGATGCTCCACCAGTTCACTCGCTGGCTTCGTGATATACCAGTCGACTTCGATACGACGCTCAACTTACTGGCGGGTGAGTGGACCGTGACTTAGGGTGTTGCCCAAAGCCGCTCTGCAAGATCCCATCCCTGATAGCGAATCTTGCTCACACTCGCTGTTCTTTGCGTCTCTCTCGACGCCCAGTATTCAACCACCTTATTGCCCCAGCTTCACGTGCGAGGCGGGCAATCAAAGTGGCGGACAATAACCAATCAAAACACTGAACAACAAGGAGTCTTGCATGGCAGGATTAACCGTTACAGAAAAAGAACATTGGAAGGATCGGATTGCTGCTCGGATTGACAAGCGAATTGAGGCGGTTCTAGCGGAAGAACCCCACTTGATGGAACGCATTCATCGGGAGGCACATGATCAGGCTCTCGTTTCGCTAGGGTTGGCTGAAATGCAAAAGGAACTGGACGCGATCCAACAGCAGACGTCCGCACTGGAAAAGCGCGAAAGCCAGATCGAGAAAGCGATGGTCGCTCACGTTCGTGGTGTGCCCGTTGAAGACGTCAACGATTCTCACTCGTACCGCTACGAATGCGAAGTGAACAACACGGTAACTCGCCGACAGACCGTTCACGAAGACGAGTTACTGGCGGGGAGCGAGATTGGTCAGCGGGTTTTGAATCTACGTGAGGAAAAAGACAACCTACTCGATACGGTCTGGTTGGCCACCTCACCTAAGCAGATCAAGGAACTCTGGTCGAAAGTCGCCGAACTGTTGGGTGACAAACAAACGCAACTTCAAAATGCCGCCCAGGAGATTGCAGCCGTCGAAGACTAAACGATGCGCCGTGGCTGTTTTCAGGGTTCTCTAAGATCCGTTCTTTTCTCCAGTCTCAATTCTTTACAAGGAGTTGTTCTATGACCCAAACAGATATTGAACGCCAAGTCTCACGGGCAACCGGGGAATCCATCAGCACGATTCAAGAGCGTGGGTTTCGAGAAGTTGGCCCCCTGTGGGAAGAGAGTCAGCCCCAGACGGTTGATTGGGACGGGCTTGCGGATAAACGAAGTCCGTTTGTGGAACAGTTCAGCCGGTCTGCGGTTCCCGCCTGATCACTCACAAAGATTTCTATCATGAAGCGGTGGCACAGAGCAAAATCTGTGCTGCCGCTGTTTTTATAAGGACTTTGTATGGGTACAGACCCAACTGGTAAACGGCGACCCGTGCTGATTGTCGTGGAGGGCACAAACGATATCGAGTTCCTGAAGCGGATCAGCCATGGACTGTACCTCGAAGATTCATCCATTGTCGATTTGGCTCAGATGGAAGATCAAGAACAGATTGTGTTTCTGCCTGCTGGAGGCAGTGATCAGAGGGAATGGCTGGGAAGATTGGCGCCACTTGGGCTACCGGAGTTTCATCTGATTGACCGGGATACACCACCCAGGACAACTGAGCAGCAAGCTGTGGTCGAAGAAATCAACCGGTCTCCCAACTCTGTTGGCCAGCTTACTTCGAAGCGCAACATGGAGAATTATCTTCATCCCCAGGCAATCTATACGGCCCGTGGTTTGAAGGTTTTGTTTACCGATGAAGACGACGTGGCCGAGATGGTAGCCCAGAAGGTTCATCACCTCACTCGGAGAGAGCTTGCTTGGGAAGAGCTTTCAACACGCAGCAGGAAGCGGTCACGTCATCAAGTCAAGCGCTGGCTCAATCGAGAGGCGGTGGACTGTATGACGGCACAACTCCTCAGAGAGTGTGATCCTTCGGGTGAAGTTCTTGGCTGGTTGGAGATGATTCGCGGGTTAGTGGGATCGTAGATATCTTAGAACGCTCCACCCCTTGCCCGTGTCAGGCTCTTGCCTGTGCGGGCAAGGGGGTCTCGCTGAGTGAATCTCAGGAACTTTCTTTAGCTATCCGAACGTGCAGGGTCTTATCACATTGGAAACTCGACGAGACAAATAATGGCAACAGGGGACCGACAGTCTAGTTTCCTTGGTCTTCTCCCTCGGCTAGATCCGCCAAGCTGGGAGGTAGACTATTCAGGAACTCATCAGGGGCAATGCCACGCAAATCATCGACCGTTACAAAGCGACTACCATGCTCTTTGCGAAGCTGAGAGATGATCGTATCGGCTGCCACGTACGATACGATGGCGACACCAGCCACAATCAATCCATGGGGTGTCGCAGCCATGATGTATAAGACTTGCACGGCAGTTCCAACCATCGCCGCTTTGGCCGTTGCGTCCTGTAATCCCTCTGCTAACTCGGTCTTGTTAATCCGCCCATCATAGTAGCGATAGCACTCAATACCCCCGTCAATTGCTAGAGTTCCTACAGCCGCTGCAGTACCAGGCGCTTTCAGAGCCTGTAGCACGAGACTGTCTCGAGCACTCTCCTGAATTACTACGGTCCTGACAGTTGGCACGATAGCCTTTCCACCAATTCTTAATACGGCGCCTCTTACGGCCTCCCCTTCCACCGATCCAACCGAGCGACCAACTCTGCTGAGCTTAGCGAGAACCTGTTGCCCCTGTTTGGCATAGGCTCGGCTCTCTGCCGCCGAGGCCATCGACTTCATCGGCAAGAGAGTGACTTTCTCCCCGGTAGTTGGCGCATATAATGGGCCCGTTCGACGTAGAAGCCCATTTTTGACAACATCCTCTAAAGTTAGGTTGGGCAAACAGAGGTGGGCTCGACGAGCCCCCATCCGGAC
>JAJCYX010000199.1 GCA_029262715.1 Chloroflexota bacterium | reverse complement strand
GTCTTCAGCGAGATCATCACAGTCGATTCGACTGGAAAGCAAAGCGGTTCATTGCCGGGAGCAGACCGATGAGCGCTCTTCGACTCGCGATACCTTCATCTGGTGCACTCTTCGACGGTGCGCAGAGTTTCCTGAATTCCTGTGGCATGAAGGTTAGCCGGGACAATCCCCGGCGCTACACCGGTGCTATTCCTGCGCTTCCGGGTGTCGATATCCTCTTTCAGCGCCAATCTGATATCACCGGTGAAGTCGATGGCGGAAGCGCCGATCTCGGTATCGTCGGCCTCGATCGTTACCTGGAGTCGAGGCTGGAGTACGGTGACACCAGGAAGATCGGTGGCGGAGCCGGCTTTGGACAGTCGCAGCTTGTGATTGCGGTTCCGGATTCCTGGGCAGACATCACTACCGTCGCAGACCTTGCGGAGCTTGCTCTGGAGTACCGCGAAAAGGGCAACGACCTCAGAATCGCCACCAAGTACGGTCGGCTGGTCAGGCGCTTCCTGGACGAACGTGGCATCTACTACGTCACGCTCGTACCTTCGTCTGGCAGCCTGGAAGCTGCTCCGATCATGGGATACGCGGACCTGATCGCTGACATCACCGCTTCAGGTGTGACGTTGCGAGAAAACCAGTTACGGCAATTGGTCGACGGTGTCGTTATTGGATCGGAGGCAACACTGATCGGAAATGTACGGCTTTTGGCGGATGATGCAGAAAAGCTGGCGCTCACCCGCGAAGTGCTCGAGCGAATCGAAGCATCGCGTCGTTCCCGAGAGTATCAGCGAGTATCTTTCAATCTGACCGCACCCAGCATGGAAGATGCGGCTACTAAGGTGCTTGAGCGACCGGACTCTTCGGGTATCGACGGCCCCAGCGTTTCACGCGTCTTCTCGGCGCGTCCCGGCGATTGGTTCAACGTGCAGGTCGTCATTCCTCGCACCGAAACGCTCCAAGCGGTCGATTTCTTTCGTTCGTTCGGCGGCACTTCGATAACTGTTAACGAGGCGTCATATGTGTTCCGCAAGGAATGCGAGTCTTATGTTGAGCTCGAAACTGCCATTGACGAGTACCGAAACAGGTCCGGAGGCGGCCCGTGATGAGGCGCGTGACCGGACTTAAGGCTGGACTCGAAGCTGTCCGAGATGCTCGCCGCAGCGGCGCAGGGTCCATCATGACCGATGGCAACGGTCTATATGACACGCAACTCACGCCTGACGAATTTGCCCAGCGCGTAATCACAGATGTGCGCAATGAAGGTGATGTTGCAATCAGGCGAATCACTGCGGCCCTGGACGGTCAGGTGCCTGATGATCAACCGCTTGAAATTCCACAAGAGCGAATCCAGGCGGCTGTAGGGCAGATCTCCACACAGACGCGCGCAGCTCTTGAGCTTGCAGTCGAACGCGTCCGAAAATTTCAACAGGCTGCGATGCCGAAAAGCTGGAGCGACGTGTCAGGAGAGTTCGGTGAAGAGGTCAGACCGCTTGGCAGAGCCGGGGTTTATGTGCCCGGCGGCGTGGCGCCATTGGCGTCCTCGGTAGTCATGACCGTCGTGCCAGCGCGAGTCGCCGGGGTTGACGAAGTGATTGTCGCGACTCCGGGTCGCGGCAACGACGACCCACACCCGGCGGTGCTTGCTGCAGCGGCAATCGCAGGTGCTGATCGAGTTTTCCGCATCGGTGGAGCACAGGCCATAGCAGCGCTTGCGTACGGAACCGAGTCTGTGCCGAAAGTCGACATTGTTTGCGGTCCAGGAAACGCGTTCACAACCGCAGCTAAGAAAGCTGTCTTTGGTGATGTGGGTATCGACGGACTTTATGGACCAACTGAAACGGCCGTCATAGCGGACGAAACAACCGATCCGGTGTTCGCCGCCGCCGATCTTCTTGCGCAGGCCGAACACGATGTAGTCGCGCTTCCCGTTCTCATTTCCACATCGGCCAGCGTTGCCGATAAGATCGAAGCGGAAGTTCAGACGCAGCTTGAGGAGCTTTCACGGCGTCAGATCGCTAGCAAGGCCCTTGGTAACGGTATTTCGGTAGTCGTGGAATCTATTGATGAGGCGATTCAGGTTGCGAACAGGCTCGCTCCGGAGCACCTTTGCGTCTCGGTGCAAGATGCCGTACGCTTTCTGCCCGCAATACGTTACGCAGGAGGCATATTTCTTGGCGAATTCTCTGCCGAGGTGATGGCTGATTATGTCGCTGGACCGAGCCACGTCATGCCGACGGGAGGCACTGCGCGTTTCGCTTCTGCGCTTAGCGTGAGAAATTTCGTGCGCTACAGCCCGTTCCTCAACCTCTCAGAGAATACATTTCTCAACCTCGCAACCGACGCAGCAGAGTTGGCAAGAGCCGAGGGGTTGGACGGCCATGCTGCGGCTGCTGATCGCCGTAGAATAAAACTTACCGGTGAGTAGCGAATCATCCAGGATGTTCGCCTTAATCTGAATATGACAGACATCACGAAACTCATGCGACCTCACCTTGTGAAGGTCACCACTTATCACGGAGTTGATCCTACCGAGGAGCTTGCGCGTTTAGCGGGGATCAAGCCTGAGGATGTGACCCGCCTGAACGCGAACGAGAATCCGTACGGCTCACCAACTTCGGTGACTGACGCTCTCAAGGACATCGCTGTCCATCTGTATCCGGACCCCGAGCAGCGCAAGTTGAGAGCGAAACTTGCTGAGTACACCGGACAGCCGGTCGAACGCGTGATGGCCGGAGCTGGCGGCGATGAGATCATCGACCTGCTGCTGCGCCTGTTCACGGAGCCGGGACAAAAACTGATCGACTGCGAGCCAACCTTCGGCATGTACGCGTTCTGCGCTCGAATTGCCGACGCGTCGGTTGTCATGGTGCCGCGAAAAGACGACTGGTCGATAGACATCGAAGGCGTTCTCGACGCAATCGACGACGATACACGGCTCATCTTTCTCGCTTCCCCGAACAACCCGACCGGAAATTTGCTTACTGAACAGGAAGCACGTGCTCTTCTCGACACGGGTCTGATCCTGACAATCGACGAGACGTACTACGAGTTCTGCGGCAAGACGCTGTGTCATCTCCTGGACGAGTACGAAAACCTCGTCATTTTGCGGTCGTTTAGCAAGTGGGCCGGTATTGCCGGACTGCGCGTCGGCTACTGCATCGGATCTGAGACAATGATCCGTCACTTGATGGACATTAAGCAGCCTTACAACATCAATGCCGCCGCCGAGGCAGCCGCCATCGCTGCTCTGGACAACCGTGACGAGGTGCTGGAGAGAGCCCACATCCTTGTTGAGCAACGCAAACGTCTTGAGGCGACGCTGAACGAGCTTGATGGCGTCTACTTCTATCCGTCAGAAGGCAATTTCCTGCTTTGCCGTTTCGTAGGGAGGTCTGCCAGGGAAGTGTACGAAGGTCTTGGAAAACGAGGCATCTTTGTACGACTCTTTGAACAGGACCGGCTCGAGGAATCACTTCGAATCTCGGCTGGCACGCCGGAGCAGACTGATCGCATGATCGAAGCGATTACAGAGATTCTCTCTGGGAGCCACTGAGGTCAGGACCGTCGTGGTGATTGGCGGTTCGAGCGAATCCT
>JAJCYX010000198.1 GCA_029262715.1 Chloroflexota bacterium | reverse complement strand
GCAGCTGTGGGGCTTGGCAAACTGGACGTCGATCGTGACTCGATCAAAGAGGTGCGTGAAATCGTCAAGATCGCCCAGGCTTGTGTCGCTGACGGTACTCTGAGTTACGGCTTGATCGTGGCCGAGAACGCCTGAGGTCAGCCGGTTTGATGCCGATGATCGGAATAACCCGAGCCGCATACAGAAGGTTGAATAGTGGAAAGCATTTTCCCGGACGCCCCAGACGACCTGCCATTCGTTACTGAAGATCAGATGCGCGAAGTCGACCGCGCTATGATCGATGACTTCAGAGTCTCACTGCTTCAGATGATGGAAAACGCAGGGCGAAACCTGGCTGTATTCGCACGTCACCGGTTTTTTGCGAGTGACAGTGCGGGCAAGACCGTGCTGATCCTCGCCGGGCCGGGCGGTAATGGTGGAGGCGGAGTTTCAGGTGGACGACATCTTGCGAACGCAGGGGCGAAGGTTGAGGTCGTCTTGACCGCGCCTCGCTCCAAGTTCTCTGACGCTGCGGCTACCCAACTGAACGTTCTGGAGCGATCTGGCCATACGATCTCAGAATTCGATGGCTCTCCGCTGCCACCCGCCGATCTATTGATTGATGCGATATTCGGCTACAGCTTGCGGGGCGATCCGCGAGAGCCGGCGTCCGGGCTGATCAAAGCCGCAAACGCCCACGGCGTTCCAATACTCGCGAACGATATTCCGAGTGGGATCGAGTCCACGTCAGGGAGAGTCGGTGTGCCTGCAATTCATGCCACGGCCACCATGACCATCGCTCTGCCAAAGACAGGAGCGGCCGCGCCAGCGGCAAAAAAACTAATTGGAGAGCTCTATCTAGGGGATATCTCGGTTCCGCCGGAGCTGTACAGATCGAGTTTTCCAAACATGGTGCCGGTCAGACCCTTCACAAAGAGCCACATCGTCAGAGTCTGGTAGATGCGAGGGTCCTATTCGAGCTGTCCGACCTTGCGCCACTCTCGTGCGGCAATCGCCTTGCGAATTCCAGCTGCCTCGCGGCCAAAGTGAGTGGCGACGACTATGACGCTTAACGCTGCACAGAACGCCACGATCTCACCTGGGGCGCCTGACAGCCAGATGATGACATTCAGGGCGGTGATTCCGGATCCGAATGCCCATACCCAGCTCCGGGTGAACCAGTAGGTAGCGAACACGATTGGCGCAGCGGCCCAGGACAGAACCGGCATCATTCCGACCGAAATGCCAAAGACGATAGCGACGCCTTTTCCGCCGTCGAAACCGATGTAAGGCGACCAGTTGTGGCCGATTGTCGCAAATAGCGCACCAGCGAACATCCCTGCATCAGAAAGATCGAGCAATCGCCCTGCTACGATCACCATAGTTCCTTTAAATCCATCTAACAACAACACCAAAAATCCAGTTTTCCAGCCCAATGATCGGAAGGCATTTACGGTTCCGACGTTGCCGTTGCCGCACTGACGAATGTCAACACCGTTTCTTTTCCCTGCGATGTAGGCGAACGGAACTCCTCCGACCAGATAGGCGATGGTGGAGAACAGGACGATTGTGATGACGTCATTCATAAGTAAGCAGGATTATCGGCGACCCGGTAATGGTTCCGGTGTGCGTGACTTTTAGATGTCTCTTACAGACCTACGGACATGATCTCCTCGGCGTAGATCACTTCGCCTGAGAACACTTCACGGATATCACCGAGACCTTTCTCAAGCGGCCCGTGCTGTGCAATGTGCGGTCCCATGTGCACCAGCACCAGCTTCTTCACTCCGGCTTCCTGTGCCATGCGCGCCGCACCGGTCGTTCCAGTCTGCCCAACCGCCTCGCCGCCCTCATCCATCAGTGCCTGGTCATCCCAGCACATGGAGATCAGCACATCTGCGTCCTTCGCCAGATCGACCACCGAATCGCATGGTTGAGTGTCGCCTGTGAATACGACCGATTTGCCGCCCTTAGCCTCAAAGCGATACGCAAGTGAATCAAGGTAAGGCTGCACATGCTCTGCCGGCGCTGAGTTGACTTCCCACTTGTTGGCAGTAAATACATGGCCCGGTCCTACGTCAGTCGCCTTGATATCAGGCTTCGGCCTCGGCAGCTTGCCTCCGCGGTTTACGTAGACCTGCTGGCTCAATGGGTGGTAAACCCTTGCTTTCCAGTCGTGAGCAAAGATGCCGTCGTCGCCAATGATGCCTTCGGTGATCTTCTCGGTGAGCGTCGGCCCGAACACCTGCAACTGCTTCTCTTTGCCGATGCTCTGGTCCCACCGGCAGAGCAAAAAACAGGGATAGTCGATGTCGTGGTCGAAGTGATGGTGCGTGAAAAAAAGATGGTTGATATCGGTTGGCCACAGCCCTGCTTTAACAAGTTTATGGGTAGCGGCCGGACCACAATCCAGCATGATCTTCTCGCCATCGATGTCCAGTACGAATGCAGAACCGAAGCGATCCGGGGTTGGCGTCGGTGTTCCTGCACCGAGAACGTAGAGACGAGGCATTGGGCAAAATCCTTTGAGGTTTGGCGAAGTTTGGTGTTCGGGCCAGGTTGGTGAACCGCAGCGAATTCAGGGCTATTGAAAATCTATCTGCTGACCATGTCTCCGGCAAATTGATAGCGATTCGAACGAAAAACACGGAAACCGGTTGCAAAAGCTACTTGGTTCAGGCTTCGCATGTACATATATCGTGCGGCCAATTTCAATTGCTGTGCGAGTCCGTAGTTGCCCGGAACGCACTTTGCTATTCCCCATCTGGAGGCCATCGATGCTGTATTTCAACGCCTGCCCTCGATGCAAGACCGGCACGGTCCAGCTAGAGTCAGACTTTTTCGGAAGCTACCTGTCCTGTCTCAATTGCGGCTTCGAAAAAAGCGCCGCATCCGTTCGGAGACTTGACTACGATGAGGCAAAGCGAGAGGCCGAAGAGGCCGCTACCGTTGCAGTTGCCGCCGAAGTTGTTGAGGACGATCTGGTAGACGAAGACCCGTTGGACGACGACTTTGACGCTGATGATGATGAACTGGTTGAGCTGGAGCGGGCTGTCGGTTAGCTTCGACCCGGATCATCACCTGCCAATCTCAACCCGGCAGACTTGCACTGACAACTCTGTTCCGTCAGTATTCCCCTCACTACTCGACGTCTAATCCAGACACGAACAGAGGAACAAATTGGCAGAACTCGATTGGTCTCGTATCGACCGCTTCCTGATGGGCGAAGCCTGGGCTGGTTCTCGAATTCCCGAATACCGTGATCACCTGTGCCAGGTGATTGGACCGCGTTGGGGTGGGAGTGATGCAGATCGTGAAACTGCGGCATACATCCGCAGTCAGATGGAGCAGAATGGCCTTGAATCGTCGCGGGTTGAGGAATTCCAACTGGACTCGTGGAATTACTCCGACGCAACCCTATCGATCGTCGGATCAGACGAGGAACTGGAGATCAAGCCATTCCTGCGCTGTCCGCCAGTTGAACTAACTGCACCGGTAGTCGACCTCGGATATGGTACGGCCCGCGAGCTCGAAGCTGCCGGAGAATCCGTGAACGGCGCAATCGTCGTCATGACCCTTGCTCCAGAACCGTTTACACCTCCTTTGCCGCACACGGCACGGCTGAGCATGGCCGCTGGAAACGGGGCGGTCGCAGCAGTGGTCATCGAGTCGAAGACCGGTGGGCGCATGGAGTACCGTAGTGCCAACGATTGGCGAGCGCCCGGCATTGCCCCGCATCCGCTGCCGACTGTGAACATCTCGTTTGAAGCAGGAGGTCGGCTCAAGTACCTCTCTGCTTCCAGTGCATTCGCGAACCTCAGCGTCAACTCTCGGCTTTTCGAGACACCTGCTCACAACGTCATTGCCGAGATAAAAGGTGATCAATGGCTCGACGAGCACGTGATAGTTGCTGGCCACCACGACACGGTTCTCGGAACTCCGGGCGGCAATGACAACACCTCTGGGACAGTTGCGGTAATGGAAGCGGCAAGAGTGCTGGCAACGCTGAAGAAGGAAACAGGAGTAGGTCCTGCAAGAACTATCCGCTTTGCAACCTGGTCAGGTGAAGAGCAAGGTCTGCAAGGCGCTTACGCCTACGTTGCAAACCACCATGGATCTGACGGACGAAACTCTCCGCCAAGGTTCGCTCTGAATCTTGATGAGCTCTCCACCGGTCACATGAAAGGTGTCGTTGTGATGACCGAGCACATGCGCAACTTCATGCAGGGTCAGCTGGATACCATGAACGACAGCCTTGCCTGTCATGTGCAGGGATCGCTGGACGCCCACTCGGACCATTTCCCTTTCACCAGGGCCGCGATTCCTGCGGGGATACTGTGGCGATGGCGGTTCTATGGCCGACACGCTACATCGGAGTTTCACCACGAATTTGGTGACTCAGCGCAGAAGCTGAATGTGCGAGAACTGAAAGAGTACGTGGGTCAGATAAGCAGGTTGATGCTGCGACTTTCGCATGTAGCTCCTGGCGATTGGCCAGAAAACCCACATACAGCAGATGAGATGGAACGTAGGGCAGTGGCCGAGGTTGGCTCGCACACGCCAACGTTCCACGGGTAACCAGATGAGAGAACGGCACAACTGGGCGACCGGAAAGCACCCGAAGACCTGCACCTGCGCCACCTGCCAGCAACGCAGAGCAGAGGCGTTGACGCCGCGTCTCAAAAAGAAGCGAAAGCCCAAATCTGAGCGTGGAAAAGGTCGCAAGAAGGACAGCCAGGACGGTTCGGCTTCCGCACTTGCAGAGGCTCTGGATATCTTCGGGTTTTCCACAGCTGAACCGTCCGATCAGACCGAGTCTCACGACCAGGATTCGGACAAACGGGAAGGTCAGCCGCGTGATGACTGAGAACTCTAAGGCTCGTATCGGCTTTATCGGCGCAGGCTGGTGGGCGACGACCAACCACATGCCCGTTTTCGCCGAGCGCGATGATGTTGAGATGTCCTCTGTATGCAGGCTCGGGGCAGACGAGCTTCAGCAGGTGAAGAGCCGCTTTGGGTTCGAGCATGCGACCGAGAACTACGAAGATCTGCTGAATATGGAGCTTGACGCTGTTGTCGTCAGTACTCCGCACTCGCTTCACCATGAGCACGCGCTGGCTGCTCTCGAACGCGGTCTGCATG
>JAJCYX010000197.1 GCA_029262715.1 Chloroflexota bacterium | reverse complement strand
CCGGATTTTCTTCGGCACTCTCGATGCAACGCTGCTTGCGATTGACGCCAGGACCGGCCTCCTCTGTGAAGGCTTTGGTGATACAGGCGTTGTGCGGCTCGACCGCGGCGTTGGGCCGGTTATTGACGGCCAGTACGCCATGACCTCGCCGCCGGCGATTGTCGGAGATGTTGTGGTAACCGGTTCTTCTATCAGGGACAACTTCCGGGTTGAGGAAGCATTTGGAACGGTCAGAGGCTTCGACGCCAGGACCGGCGAGGAGTTGTGGGGATGGGACCCGATTCCGAGGTCTCCAGACGATCTCGGTTATGATACGTGGACGCCCGATGGAGCGACGAAGACGGGCGCTGCAAACGCGTGGGCACCGCTGTCCGGGGACGCCGAGCGTGACATGGTGTTCATACCGACCGGCAGCGCGTCACCTGACTTCTATGGCGGCGAGCGCCTCGGTGAAAACCTGTTCTCAAGTTCTGTAGTTGCGCTGCGGGCATCGACCGGTGAATACATCTGGCACTTCCAGGTGGTCCATCACGACATATTCGACTACGACGTTGCAGCGCAGCCTTCACTTGTTACAGTCCAGCGTGACGGGCGTGAGGTGGACGCTGTGGCAGTCGCAACGAAGATGGGCCACATATTCGTACTTGACCGGGACACAGGCCAACCTCTGTTTCCGGTTGAAGAGCGTTCGGTCCCGGCGAGCGACGTTCCTGGCGAGGAGGCATGGCCCACTCAGCCGTTCCCCATCTTGCCGCCGCCGTTACTGGAAGCCGAAATTGGGGCTGATGACGCATGGGGAACCTCCGTCGCATCCGAGATCAGTTGCAAGACAAGATTCGACATGGCGCGGAATGAAGGCATCTTTACGCCGCCAAGTCTCGAGGGCTCGATCTTCTTTCCGTGGTGGGGAGGCGGTATTAACTGGGGTGGCTCCAGCTATGACCCGGAGCGAAACCTGCTTGTGACGGCCGTAAAACGGCTGCCCGCGGTGATGAAGCTGGTGCCTCGGGATTCACCGGACGAAGGCAACATGCGGGGCACACCGTATATCACTGATGGCGGGATATTGAACGGCACAGACGGATTGCCGTGCATAGCGCCGCCGTGGGGGATTCTTGTTGGTGCGAGTCTGGATTCTGGCGATATCGAGTGGCGTGTGCCGCTTGGCGAGATGCCGGAGGATACGGTTTTTCCGCCGCAGGAGCTGCTGGGCACGACGTTCTGGGGTGGCCCGATCACGACGGGTGGCGGACTGGTGTTCGCAGCCGCTTCATTGGATGGCCACCTGAGGGCGTTTGACGTGGAGACTGGCGATGAGCTGTGGAAGGCGGAGCTTCCGGCGGGTGGACAGGCGACACCGATGAGTTACGACGTTGATGGCAAGCAGTACGTGGTGATTGCAGCGGGCGGTCACGGTAGCCTTGGCAACAAACAGGGCGACTACTTCGTGGCTTACGCACTGCCGGATGCGGAGTGAACGGGTAAGGGTTGGGTTGAGTCTGATGGTCAGTGAGCCCTGCACTCCTTCGTCCTGAGCGGGTGCGAAGGACCCGGGGAGGAGGGGCGATCCATCTGAAACTGCTCTATCCATCAGTAACCAACTGTTTGTATTGTCGTCCTGACCGCGGCGGAGGGATCTAAGCGGCATGCCGCGATCTCTGGTGTCACACACTCACTCTAGATAACCTGAATCAACATCAGAATGACAACCCGTTGACTCTTCGACATGTTCCGGCAATAACAAGACTTGTATCTGAGTTTGCCCCACATCCCCGGATCCTTCGCACCCGCTCAGGACGAAGGGTTGTCCAGTCACGTATTCTCAGTGAGATAGCGCACCAGCCGAGTCACGTTACAAAATCCGGTCGCATCGATATCACCAGACACCCTTTCTGGCCCACACCCATACTCAAAATGTCCCTCACCAACTCACAGCGAGATCACATCATCGATGCCTTTACTCGATCAACGAGTTGCATGGCTGGGATTGGTCGCGTTCTCGGTCACGGCGCGCTCCTGTGCCGTGGGACTACATGGAGCTTGTGCCAGCCCTGCTGAAGCCTACTGACCATGTTCTTGATATTGGGACGGGCGGTGGCGAAAAGCTGATCACGTTAGCCGGGAGTTTCGGGAGCGCTATTGGCGTCGACGCCGATCCTGCCATGATCGAAACGGCCAGGGACAACGTGTCCTCAGAGCTGGCAGACACGATTGAGTTCACTGTTGGTGACGCTAACAATCTGCCGTTCGACGACGCCACTTTCGATGCGGTGCTCAACCGCCACTCGGTCGTCAACCCGGCTGAAACTGTTCGAGTACTACGTCCTGGCGGCCTGTTCATCAACCAGAACGTGGGGCCGATGAACCTGCAAAACCTGATCGACCCGTGGCGTCACATGGGAAGTATGGACCTGCAGGACCCTCGTGAGCTTGCCGACGAGTTCGTGGCACTTGGCTGCGAGATCGAGGAGTTCAGGGAGTACAACGTCGATTACGCGTTTCTTGACGAAGCATCATTGCTGTTCCAGATCAAGGCAATGCCGATGCCTGTCCCGGTGGTCGCCGAGCGAGATGCTGAGTTGATCGCCGGTCTGATGGAATCGACGCGAGGCGCAGACGGTGCGTTCCATTCAAACGAGCACCGGTTTCTGACAGTCGTCAAGAAACCAGTCTAGCTGCTGGCCCGACCGATCTGCCGTGGCAACGGCACAGGGACGTAGTCCTCTGTATCGATCATCCAATCAGCGAGCTTCAGGCGCAGTTCGGAGATCACTCCTGCGTACTCCGGCTCCTGGGCCACGTTGTGCAGTTCCCACGGATCGTTCTCCAGGTCGTACAGCTCGTCCACCTCTCCCGGTCCACCGTCCGAACCGGATGTAGGAGTGGCGCCAATCGCCATCGAGTCGTGCACATACTTCCAGCGCTGGGTGCGCACCATCTTCCTTCTACCCTCTGCCTCACGAGCCCAGAGCGATTCGATGATTGAGCTGTAACCCCACGGCTTCGGCAGCCGCTCAAGCATCTTCAAAGTGAACGGTGGCCCGCCAGTGCCGTACTCGGAGAATGCGGCTTCGCGCGACGGCGCATCGGTGACGGTCGGCAATGGCGCTCCATCCATCCGACGTTCGACGGCACGCCGCAATCGGCCGTCGTCTCGCCAGATGTTCGAGGGATCGTAGTGCTCTTCCGGTTCCGTGCTGGTGCCGGGCAGGTCTTCCGCATCATCGAACGTCGCTAGCCCCTGGAGCTTCAACAACGTGGGCAGCACGTCGATGGTACTGACCGGTGACGGCTCCACCGCTCCCACGGGCACGCTGCCTCCCTGCCACGAAACGATCAAGGGAACGCGCACGAGACAGTCGTAAAAAACGCCGCCCTTCACCGCCATTCCGTGCTCGCCCATGAAGTCGCCGTGATCGGTGGTGAACACGATTACTGTGTTCTCTCGCAGTCCCAACGACTCCAGCTTCTCGACGATGCGGCCGATTGAGTCGTCGACGAATCGCGTCATCGCCTGGTAGACCGAAATCACCCCGCGCCGGTGCTCATCGGCGTCATCGGCCTGGTGCATCATTGCTGCAAGCACACGGTTTCGCTCAGGTGCTGTGCCATCGGAATACTCATCTTGACGCTGTGGCGGCAACTTCACATCTTCTGGCGGGAACATGTCTGCATACCGGCGGGGTGCCTCGAACGGCTCATGCGGATCAGGGAACGAGGTCCACAGTGCGAAGGGCCGTGGCCCGTTTTCTTGCCAGTCACCTGCTGCGTATCGATCGAGGAATGACTCGGTCTGCGTGGCGATGACCGAGCTCCCGTACTGAGACTCATCGTGGCCCGTAACCGCGTACGCAATCCGAGGGCTCTGCGCATGTTCTCGCAGTGTTGTACGGGCGGCGTGTCCGGCATTGATCTCTGCCTCTGGAACGACCCAGTCCATACCAGTGTTACCAATGTTCTCACCTGCATATCCTCCTGCCGGTAAACCCTGGTGAGAGATCTCATTGCGCACGTCGAACAAGCTCAAATCCTCGTCGCGCACAAAGCTGTGGTTCTTGCCGATGAGGCCCGTCACGTAGCCAGCTTCCTTCCAGATGCGGAAGGCGTGGACCTCGGTGTCTGGCATCAGCGTTTCGTTGCGACGGCATCCGGTGGAGTGCGGATAACGTGCTGTCATGACCGAGGTCCGTGCAGGGACGCACAACGGATGAGGTGTGATAGCGGCTTCGAACCGGACTCCCTGCGCCGCCAATCGCTCCAACGCAGGAGTTTCGATGCCGATCTCGGAATACATGCGCAGGATGGACCATTTCATCTGGTCCGCCATGATGAACAGGATGTTTGGGCGCTCAGCGTCTGTCATACAACTCTCCAGATTTCGGCCAATTTGGCCTGTGGTCGGTCAATTTAGTCAATCTTTGACCGGAATTCCGCTTTTCGCCGCCGCTATCAACGCTTCCGACTGGTGTTTCGGCAGGTACTTTGATGCCTCACGGATTGTAAGCATCGAGCACCGGTGTGCGCGCTGCACCAGCCAGTCGAACACGAGCCTCCAGGCGATTCGTACCGATTCGCTACTTCTTCTTGATCCACATGTCCGACCTCGGTTCCTCTCCATCCCACTCGTCCAGCGGGTTGCTGTGCCACATCCACTGCTCACCCGGCGACTCGTGCCCACCTAGCTCGCCGCGGCCGGTTGCGAACAGAAGCGTCTGCCAGCGAGGGGTGTCCTGGGACGCCCATGGGAACAGTCTGCGGAGAACTCGATCGGCAATCTGTTCGCCGGCTACAAAGCCGATTTCGGTGCCCTGCATCGCATCCCAGCTGTGCAGTAGAACTTCGGTGCAGCCGGTGGCAAGGAATCCCTCAACATCAGGCGGTCCCGATGGATGCCAGGCTCGCGCTTCTGCCGGAACACCTCTGGCAACTGTGGCCAGGAGTACCGACTGTGAATTCACAAGTTCGGGCCAGTCTTCGGCCTTGATCGCAGCTTCGTCGAGTCTGATCGTGGGTGTGTATTTGTCAGAACCAGCAGCTAGCTGCGTCGCGTAAAACTGAAGCGCGCCGCAGATGTGTGAACCAACAATGAAGCGTGTCCAGTCCATGCGCGGCGGCTTCTGCTGCCACTGCGCTTCGGTCAACTGAGCCAGCGCGTCTCGTGCGGAAATGCCCGCGGCGATCAGGTCTTCTGGCGTTACAGGTTGTCGAGTCATTCGATCTACTCCGCCCTGGCGTGCGTCAGCTCCCGCCGCACATGTCGTGCGCCAGCGACAGCATGCACTTCGTCCCGCTGATCAGCGATGCAATACCAACCGACTCATTGGTTCCATGGACCATCGAAAGCATCGGGTCGTCATCCGGGTGTGAGCCAGAGAATCCGTACGTCACGATGCCGAGATTCCGGGTGAACCTGGAGTCTGTGAAGCCGTTGCTAACCGCCGGCACCCACTGGATGTCGTCACGCTGCACGGCAAGCGACTGCGCCCTCTTGATCGCTTCCGCAAGTGGCGTATCGAATTCGGATGAGTTCGGCACGGACATGTAGTCGATCTCATATTCGACGCCTTCTATGCCTGACAGGACTTCGTCCAACTGTTTGCGAACGTATTCCTCGGTCTGGAACGGCAGCGTCCGAACGTCGCACACAAGCTCGAACGTCTCAGGCACGCTGTTTGACTTGATGCCGCCCTTGATCATCGTCGGTGTCAGCACCATGCGTGAAAGCGCGCGCAGCAGCGAAGCCAGCCGCGGGCTCTTCTCCTGGGCTTCGGCAATCACCGCTTCGACAGTTTCCGGTGTT
>JAJCYX010000196.1 GCA_029262715.1 Chloroflexota bacterium | reverse complement strand
GCTGGTCGGGAGCTCTGCCGGATAGCCGATGTAGAGGCAGCCGACGATCTTCGATTCGGCGTCTGCTCCCAATACAGTGCTCAATTCGGGATGCCTGGTTGGCTTGCCGGTTGACCACCCGACGCCCAGGCCTCCTGCATGCGCGGCCAGCATCAGGTTCTGCACAGCGCACGATGCAGCGGAGTAGTTCTCCTCGTCTACTTCCGCGGAGCCGCCGCTCAGCGAATAGACATAGACGAGAGCGGGTGCATCCAGAAGCTCTTTGCGGGCTGACTCAGCACTGGCTTCTGCGCGGTTCTTGTTGGGCGTGTTCTGCCTGACCCAGTCGAACGTGAGGTCGGCGATCTTCTTCCTGGCCGCTCCGCCTTTACCTAGTACGTAGAAACGCCACGGCTCGGTCATTCGGTGGTTCGGCGCCCACGTTGCCGCTTCAATCACGCTGTTGAGAACCGAGTCTTCGACCGTTCTATCTTCGAACGTCCTGACGGTTCTGCGAGTCTTTATTAGCTCCAGCGTGGAGTTGAAGTCGAGTCTGTTCGGAGTCATTTCATGTGACCTTGCCGTCGGTTTAGAGCCAGGTTTCGCCCGCTACAGTCGGTCTTCCGTGTGACGAGCCTACTCAAATGGGTCGATCAGGCCCCCGGGCCGCTTGCCCTGTGACAGCAGCGTGATGTTGCTTGCTGCGTTGTCCAACGCCTTCTCACGCGCTTCTACAGACGAGCCTGCGAGGTGCGGAGTCATGAAGACGTTGCGCATGTTCAGCAGCGGGTTGTCCTCTTCGATTGGCTCGATATTGGTCACATCGAGTCCGGCGGCTGCGATGACACCGTTTTCGAGAGCCTTGATCAGGGCGGCTTCATCTGTGACGGGGCCACGGCATGTGCTGACATAGACCGCAGTCGACTTCATCTTTGCGAATTCATCGTCGCTGATCATGCCACGGCTGTTCTCGGTCAGTGGCACGTGAACGCTGATTACGTCCGAGGTGGCAAGCAGTTCGTCTCTTGAGACCTTTTTGGCGTTTGCGAACTTCTCAATCTCGGGGTCGACCTCAAGTTTGTCGTAGTAGACGATCTCGCAGTCCCAGCCCTGGAGGCGTTTTGCGACTTTGGAGCCGATCTTGCCAAGGCCGATGATGCCAACGCGTTTACCTGTGATTTCGTGATAGTTCTCCCACGTATCGAAGAAGTCACCATGGTAGTCGCCGGAGTGGAGGTTTCTAATCTGTTCCTGTGCGTGGCGGTTGGCACCGACCATTAGCATGATCGCAATTTCGGAGACTGCTACCGAATTTGCTCCCTGGTTTCCGGCCACCAGAACGCCGTTTTCGTGCAGTTCCTTCTTTGGCAGCATGTCGGTGCCTGCGCTCAATGCCTGGACCAGTTTTAGCCGCTTCGATTTTGCATGTTCCGGCCTGATGCGGAAGCGCCACGGAATGACCACTTCGGCGTTCATGGCAAGCTCTTCACAGCGGTCCACCTGGTCTTCTACCGAATCCTTTGGCACACCGACGACATCCACATCGTCAGGAACATTTGAGCGCACCCGCTCAATCTCCCATTCATCTCGGTAACCAAGAAACGCCGCCGTAAAGTTCGCCATGCTTGCTCCTGTCAGGTCTGAATAGTCGGTTTTTGTGCGCGGGCTTGTTAAAAGCAGCGCTTTACTGTTTCACGAATTCGGTGCTCGGGCTAGCTGTGTAGCCAGTCGAGTAGTTGCGACGGCTCTGTGAACACGGCATCTGCCCCTGCGTCTCGCAACTCGTCGGGAGTTGCGACTCCGCCCCATGCAGCGCCCAGCGGGACGACTCCCGCCTCACGAGCCTGCGTCATGTCACTCACGGTATCGCCAATATACGCCGCCTGCGAGGCCTCAAGCGACCATCGTTGTACCTGGTTGGAAATTCGAGGTGTTTTCGAGGCCGTTTCGAGTGTAGCCGTACTGAACCTTTCGAAAAGATGGCCGATGGGAAACCGTTCAAGCGATATCTGTGCCGCATGTACTCCCTTCGCGGTCACCACAGCTAGCCTTTTATTCGAACTGGTCAGCGATTCCAGTAGAGGCATGATCCCGTCGAAGAGAGCCGCGTGCAGATCATGCTGGCGAGTGAACTCCTGGAAGAAGAACTCTTCGGCCTCGGCGTGTGCGTGCGGCACGAGACGGTGAACGATTACCTCTTCAACGTATCCGCCGTGAGTCATCAACTCACCGTCTGTCAGAACTTTCCCCATGAACCGCTCATAGGTGTTTTTGAAAGCGGCGTTGCCCACGTCCCATGTGTCAGCGATGGTTCCGTCAAAATCGAATATCAGTGCCTTCGCTTTCATTCAGAACTCCGTTCTAGAGGACTGTCGTGTTATTCACCGATAATTTATATTGAACATGCTCGATTGAACTGGGAAAACGACTAATCTTTAACCTGTTCGCATATTTGGCCGTATAGATTCGTCGTTTATGTAAGGATGAGGGACGTACCTGCTAAAAGGGTTTCAGCGTGTCACAGGGAGAGCAGCAACTCACGGGACCGCTGAGCAGGACGGATGATGAAGGCGAAGCAGAACATCTGCGCCGGGTAGCGAACGAGCTCGGAGGGGCAAATACCAGATCACTGGCAGTTCTTCAGACCAGGCTCATACATGGCGAGCCAGATGATAGGCGCTCAGCGGCAGCAGCGCTCGGAAATTTAGGGGATCGCAACGCGATATCGCTGCTGCGAGGACTACTGGAGGGGGAGAATCCGGACGACTGGGAACTGGCTGTTCATGGACTCAGACAGAGTCGGGACCGTGCAGGGTGGCTGTGCTTGGAAAGCGTTGCAATAGATCTTCTGCCAACGCTTGAAAATGCCTCCACTGAACCACGACATGCGTTCAGGCTACTTGTTATGGGCCGCACGAAGACGATGGATCGTCTATTCAGGGCAATAGACGGCCATTCTCGTGCCATACCTGCGCCTGCGGCACTTAATTTCGCAACTGTAGCTGTTAGCTCAGTCCCTGGCGACCTGTCGCGAGTTATGTCACTGCGGTTGGGCATTGAAAACGGCGTTGCCGTTAGCCCGTCTGCACCTGAACAGATTTCCAGCTTGACCGGTCAATCCCTCGAATTAGTTAGACGACTTGAGGCCGCTGCATGGGAGACCATGCAACAGCCACGCCAGTATGTCGAGATCTGGCGGAACTATGAGGTGAATAATGACCGACTTCGGGCTGCAGATTGAGCCTGCTTTCGGATTTGACTATGAAGATGTGGTCCAGCTGGCAAAAAGCCTGGAGCCAAACGGATTCAGTTCCATATGGGTTTCTGACCACTTCATGCTCAATAGCGGTGAACCGGACCGCAACTGCATGGAGGCCTGGACGCTGCTCACTGCTCTTGCGGTTGAGGTAAAGAACGTCCGAATAGGTTCGTTAGTTACTTCCGCTTCGTACAGAAACCCTGCGCTGCTGGCGAAAATAGCGGCAACGCTTGATCACATCTCAGACGGTCGTCTTGAGTTGGGGATTGGCGCGGGATGGAAGGATGTGGAGTACGAAGCGTACGGCTACAGGTTCCCGAGCGCGGGTGAGAGGATCAGACAGCTTGAAGAGGCTGTCCAGATAATCAGGTCGCTCTGGACGAAGCCAGCGACAACTTTCGCAGGCAATCACTACTCGACAAATGCGGCTGTATCCGCGCCGAAGCCGACGCAGTCGCCTCACCCGCCAGTTTTGATTGGCGGTTCGCGCCCTCGTCTGCTGAGGATCATGGC
>JAJCYX010000195.1 GCA_029262715.1 Chloroflexota bacterium | reverse complement strand
CTGAACTTGCCGGCCCCAAGACTAAGTGATGCCCGAATAGACGACGTGATGGTTACAAAAGCGAGGCCTAGTGTAAGTAACCTGCCCCGGTATGTGTTCGGCGTCTATTTGCCAACTTTGCTTTGGGGCTGCATTCTCGATGCTTGGATCACCAAAGATCCTATCCTCAAGGTCAGGTTTGCCAGTCTCACTAAAGATGAGCGTCAAGCGTGGCATGATGCAGCCAGCCATCAGCATGAGGCACCTGTTCCAGCGGCGATCCTCAAAGCTCAAGGCAGCGGGAACTTTGGACGCCGTGCAAGCGCTAGTCTGAGAACAGAATTGCGAACAACTGCTGTGGAACGAATTGAAATGGTTCGCAAACAATGGTTTGAACTAAAAAACTGTAAAAATCGATCATTCGCGAGCTATTGGGCCGAGGGTTCCGTGGAAAAATCGTTTGGGCCGAGCTTCTTCAGTGATACAAACGAACTTTGGAAAGGCATCGCCCCGGATCGTGATATTGACTCTCCTATCACGAGACTTGCGGATGTTTCCACCGATTTAATGGATCACGTGACAGATCTTATCGAGGATATGGTCACTTACGTTGGCTGGACGCTGTCGTGGCCACGGTTCGTGCAGATTATTCGGTCAATCCCCCAGGGAGAATTTCGCGGTGATCTGACCTGGAGAAGGTCTTAAATTTGTAGATGCACATTTGTGTCATTGAATAAGGTCTCGCGACGGAGATAATCCGCAACGAGATAGAGAATCAACCACAGGAGAAAAACATGGCGACGCGAATCAATAAGGCGATTGAACTGCTAGAGATGGGTGAGCCGGTCTATATGACCCACCCCGAAGAGCTGTCATACGACGGCGGGCGAGCGATGTCGCAGACCTGGGCTGACGTCGTCCACATGGACTTCGAGCACCATTTCTTCGACATCGGTGGCCTTACTCAGTTCATGAAGGGTCTCGCTGATGGCGGCCCAACGCCGAGCGGTCACCGGACCCCGACTGTCCTGACAACGCTTCCTTCCAACTGCATCACGGTTGAAGAGATGCGGGCGAACGCATGGCAGGTCAGGCATGTTCTCTCGACAGGCGCGCACGGTGTTCTTCACACGCACGCCCGTGATCCCGAGGCGGTCAAGTGGTTCATCGCCGCTTGCCGCTACCCGTCCCAGGAACTTGGCCGCAACGAGTTGCCCGAAGGTTTGCGCGGCAGTGGTGGTCAGAAACAGCCCGCTGCAGTCTGGGGTGTTGACCCTGCCGATTATGTGAAAGTTGCCGATCCGTGGCCGCTGAATCCGAAGGGCGAACTGTTGCTCGGTCTCAAGATCGAAGACCGCCACTGCCTGCCGGATGTCGACCGAACCGCTGCGGTACCGGGGCTCGCCTTTGCTGAGTGGGGACCGGGAGACATGGGAATGTCGTTCGGTGATCCCGACGCGCATGACCCGCCGTACCCCGAGATCATGAACGATGCGCGTAACACGGTGAAGGCTGCGCTCGATGCTAACGGTGTTGCGTTCTATAGCGGCTGGAATGACGATTCGATGTCTGACGAGCAGCGCATCGAGTTCATCATCAAGGAGCTCGGTTCAAAGCTGATCGGAGCGCCGACAAGGGAGACCGCAGACATAGGTCGCAAGATCACCGGCAGGACGATGCCTGTCTGATTCCCTCTCCCAGATTGGGAGAGGGTTAGGGTGAGGGTCGCTCGACTTGAATGGTCTAGTTAATTTCTCTGAGAACTATCCCACCCTCTAACTCCCTCCCAAAACGGGAGGGAGGAAATGCACCAACAGCCCGCCACTCAATAAAACGTGCCTCCGGCACCGAGGAGAAAATATGCCACAACGAATTAACCGCTGTATCGAACTGCTTGAAGCTGGTGAGAACCTGTACTACACAGGTACTGGCGAGCTGACCTACGAGAACGGGAAGAAGCAGGCCAAGACCTGGGCCGACTTCCTGATAACCGACTTTGAGCACTACCCGTTCAACACGCAGGGTCTGCGTGAGTTCATGAAGGGTCTTGTTGATGGCGGCCCGACGAATGCAGGCCACCGCACGCCAACGGTCATCTCGACGCTTCCTTCCAACTGCCGCACCGTTGACGAGGTTCGTGCCAGCGCGTGGCAGGTCAGGCAGGTGCTTTCAGCGGGAGTTCACGGCATCCTCCACACGCATGCGCGGCAGGCCGATGCGGTGCGAGCATTTATCGAAGAGTGTCGCTACCCGTTCCAGAAAGACGGTCTCGACCGCGGTCTTGTGCAGGGTCAGCGAGGCGCAGGCGGACAGGGTTACCCCGGCGAGATTTGGGGAGTATCCGGTGCTGAATACACGAAGCTTGCAGACCCGTGGCCGCTAAACCCGAATGGCGAGTTGCTGATCGGACTGAAGCTTGAGAGCCGAGAGTCGGTGGCGAACGCAGACTTCATCACCAAGGTTCCTGGTCTTGCTTTTGCTGAGTGGGGACCGGGCGACATGGGGATGTCTTACGGCTATGAGGACGCGCACGACCCGCCTTACCCGCCTGAGATGGAGCACGCTCGAACCACTATTAAGAAGGCGTGCGACGACAACGGCCTGTTCTTCCTGAGTTCATGGAACGACCCGAATAACAGCCGCGAGGAGAATGTGAAGTTCTTGCAGGACTGGGGCGCACGGATCCTTTCTGGCGGTGGCGAGGAAGCGGCGCAGATTGGCCGCAAGCTGAGCGGCAGGACGATGCCTGTGTAAGGCGGCGGCAGCAGCAGCAAGCTGCGTTTCCGCTCCGTCATCCTGACCGCAGCGGAGGGTTCTGAGCGGCGAGCCGCGTTTTCTGGTGTCGTACAGTCACAAGAGAGATTCTGAATCAAGTTCAGAATGACAGATCGTTGAACTCCGGCAGGAATCCTTTCCCAGGTTTGGGTACCCCATGGACGCGGGTCAGGGTGAGGGTCGTTTCGTGTCCTAGGAGAGAGTGGGTCTATTTGTCGGCTACCTGTGATTCACTAGAAAACGCCGCACGCGGCACCCTCCCTCTAGCTCCCTCCGAAATTGGGAGGGAGGACGGGTCACTAAGCCGCTTACAGTCAGCACTTTCTGCCGATTGTGTGTCGAAATGCTGCTACTGGTGTAATAATGCCGGTCAGGGGACGGTCTGAGGGCGATAACAGCGATGGACGGCGGAGGAGATGCCATGGACCTCAACTGTATTGATATGGGCACGCACTGCGACCAGGTGGTCAGCGGTGAGTCTACTGATGAGCTGGTTACGGCGGTTCACGGGCACATGAAACTGGCTCATGGGCTCACTGACCAGGAGCTTGCATCAAAGGACGAGATGATCCGTGGGGCGATCTGGCAGTCGGCCCGGCCAGCGGATATCAGGACACCGCGCCCGGAGATCTAAATCGAGGGTCGGGACACAGATCAACTCCGATCTCGTCGATAGTGCAGATGCTTGTGATGCGGGAAATTTACTTAGCCGGGTAAGGTTAGGTGTCGTTCCGGGCAATTGTTGACGCTCGGCAAGTTCGGGTGAAACCAGGGAAGTTTGAGAGGACAGGCTTATGGCCAAGGGCGCAGATCGACAGAAAAAAGAAGCCAAGAAGAAGAAGTCCGAAACGCCCAAGGTCAAGAAGCCTAAGGTGAAGATGGCTAAGGCTAAGAAGCGACGCCTTGCAGCGGCGAACACCAATTCTTCGAGTTAGCCGTGATTCCGACACCGTGCTCTTCTGAGACGATGACCATCGGGATTGCGGTCAGGTAACCATGACCTCGGAAGAAGTTGATGTCCAATCGGCGTTTGTCAGGGCGAACCTCGGGTTCAGGCTGCTACTCGAGGCCGGACTGCTATCGGGCATCGTCGTAGCATCTATCCTGAATTACAGTGGCGGCACGGCGTGGCTCGCTTCGATAGTTGGAGTGGTTGTTGCGGGCGGAGTCTGGGGCGTATTCGCCGTGCCTAACGACCCATCCCGTTCCGGCAAGACGGTGATCGCCACTCCGGGCGCTGTACGTCTCATCCTGGAACTTGCGCTGTTTGCCGTGGTCACGGCGTGGTTGGCGACCGGTGAAGCCTATGTGTTTGCCGCGCTGCTTGGCGTAGGTGTGATAGTTCACTATGCCGCCTGGCCTGCACGAATCCGGTGGCTATTGGCGCACTGACAAGCGTCTCGTCCTATTTAGCGAACGACCCATCAAGCACGGGTTTATGTCGGTGAACAAGACGCAGGACCAGGTGCTCCAGGTGACACTCGCCGCACAGCGGACAAGAGGACAAACTTGAAAATCTGGCAGTTGAGTGCGATACAGATCAGGGACGGCATTCGCGAAGGCACGTTCAGCAGTTTGGAAGCAGTCGAGGCACACCTTGAACGGATTGATGCTGTTAATCCTGTCCTGAACGCAGTGGTCAATACTCTTGAGGAATCTGCACTCCCGGCTGCTGCTGCTGCGGACCGAACGCTCTCCCATAACGCCAGCCAATCACTTCCTCCGCTGTTCGGAGTTCCCATATCAGTAAAAGAAAACATTGACGTGGTGGGGTCACCGTCAACTCTGGGTGTTCCTGAACTCGCCGACAACCTCCCCGAAAACGATGATGCAGTCGTTAGGTTGATGAAACGAGCAGGTGCCATCCCGATTGCCCGCACGAACCTGCCTGATATTGGTCTCAGGTGGGACACGGATAGTGGGCTACATGGAAGGACCCAGAATCCGTGGAAGAAGGGTGTCACTGCCGGGGGATCAAGCGGAGGTGAGGCCGCGGCTATCGCCACAGGTATGTCACCACTTGGGCTGGGTAATGACTATGGAGGATCGCTGCGCATTCCGGCCTGGGCATGCGGCATCTGCTCTCTAAAGCCAGGGCGAGGGCGAATTCCTGGTCGCAAATGGTCCGGCCCGATGTCGATCACTACCCAGGCGTGGGCGGTCAACGGTCCCCTGGCCCGATCTGTTGCCGACCTCGAACTTGCACTCGACGTATTGAGTGACGCTGATCCCCGTGACCCAGATTCCGTCCCCGCACCGATCAGCACTCAACTTGTGCCCGGAGACACCACGGTTGCTGTCGTTGAGCATCCGTCTCGACAGGCCACGCAACCTGCTGTCCTGAGTGCGGTCCACAGTGCGGCCTCGGCTCTCGAAGATGCCGGGTATCTCGTTAAATTGGTGAACCCGCCCAGACTCGAAGAGCTCTGGGAGCACCGGAAAAATATCCACGGATACGATGTCTGGGAACTCTCTAGAACGGACCTGAACGAGCTTATAAGCAGCGACGCCACCAAGTTCTTGGACGATGTAACCAGCGGCCATCGAGAAGGACCGACCGCGTACCACCAGGGTCTTGTCGAGATCCTGGCCATCAGACAGGAATGGAGTGAATTCATGGCACAATTTCCCCTGGTGCTCGGTCCTGTATCTACTCAGCCGCAGTTTGCTTCGGGTTCGGATCTCCTGGGTCCTGAAGCCGTTGAGAAGATCGCTGATAGCCTGCTTCTCACTTTGGCGGTTAACAACATGGAACTGCCTGCAGTGGCAGTACCGACAGGAATTGACAATGGACTACCGCTGGGCGTTCAGGTGATTGCGAGGCGAATGCGGGAAGAGCAGGCGCTGGCGGCGGCAAGAGCGATAGAAGAGCGTCTTGGAACACTCACGCCTATCGATCCAATATCAACCAAATAGACGAGAGTCGGCTCAGCTAATCGCATCCGTCGCGACTCGCTCGTCCGAAATTACCAGGAGGCGATATGACTACTGACCTTGCCGAGTGGTTGGCGAAGACGGTGGAGGAGCCGATCGACCCAGACCTGCCGATCTGCGATCCGCACCACCACTTCTGGGACCGCACTGAGCTCAGACCGAGAGGCCGATACCTGCTGGATCACCTGCTCGCTGACACCGGCAGCGGGCACAACATCACCGAGACCGTGTTCGTTGAGTGCAGCTCGATGTATCGGAAAGATGGGCCGGAGGCGATGAGCCCTGTTGGCGAGACAGAGTTCG
>JAJCYX010000194.1 GCA_029262715.1 Chloroflexota bacterium | reverse complement strand
ATCCGCCTTCTTCAATAACTTCACAGTCTGCCGCGGCTCTGTGACCATCAGGCCGTGGCCTGATTCCATCTCGGTAGTGATGACCTCCGCAGGCCATCTGCCGCCGAGACCTACCCTTGATATTGAAGTTCACCTTTTCGGATGAAAGGGAGGTCAAGTATCTCCTCCTGGTTCATCTTAGGAAATGCCACATCACCTCGCAGCTCATCAAGGTGATTCGGGCTGTCGATCAGTTCAGGAGCAGCCACGCGTTCGAATCCGCGGACCTCTTCCTCGTAGAAGAACACCATGATCGATTCGCCAGAGTGACGACTGCCGTCTGGTAGCAGTGTCCCGGCGGAAAGTCCGCGCCACATGTGCGGAACGCCAGGGCCGATGTCGCACAACGTGTTTGGAAGGATCACGATCTGTTTGCCGGCAACATCGAGCAGCAGCGCAGCTTCGGCTATCAGGATCCGCTCACGCACGAAACGCTTTCCGTCTACGCTCAGATGAACATGCCTCTTCAGGCCGTCAGATTTGCAGAACCGGTTTACACCAAACTGCCCCGTATAGCCCTGTGTGCTCCGGTCAGAGAAGTAGGTCATTGTGAAGGATTCGAACGGCTCTTCACGCCCGGCGGACTCTTCATCGACGAAGAAGCTGTTGTTTAGCTGAAGTCCTCCGATGGTGTGTGTCACAGAGTTCGCCACGCCAGACCTTCTTTCTTACAACCATTATTGGTTGTTGGACGGTTACGATTTCAATCGCTCTACGGTACCCAGGCAGGGCCTGTGGGCACCGAGCTAATTTCCGGCACCTTAACTTTTTTTACGATTTCCGTCAATATATGACACTATTGACTGGCTGTCTTTACGGTTCACGCACAACAATAGTACGTATGTGAAGCCGTTAGATGTGAAGAAAGGTGGGATGTGATTCGTAGAAATACGGCAAAGCATTCCCGTTTTCTTTGAACGATTCCGTTCGAAACAAAAGGGGCCTGTAGCCGGGCAAGGGTGCCATCAGGACACGCTAGACCTCACCCAGCTGCCCGCACCAGGAAATCCGCCGTTTGCTGTGGTTCTGAAACCATCAGATCGTGACCTGTCGCTATTTCGCTTACCGGCCAGCCCAGCTCCTGCGCTCGGCGTGCATTTCGGACATTGCCCGGGCTCGGCCCGTCTTCACCCGGACGCATGCAGATCGCATATGAGCCCGGCACCGGGTAAGGGTTTTGGGGATCGAGAAGCACCGGTTCCTCAAACGTTGCCAATGGATGGTCCGTCAGGTTTGCCAGCATCCAGCGAATGTCATCGGGACTGGTCACTCCCATCAAACGACCGTCGATAGGCTCCGGCACCGGAATGCGCCAGCCATCTCCGCCCTGGTCCGCAGCCTCCTTCAGCCAGAACGCCTGGCCGGCGATCATGCCGTTCTCACCATAGGTCGGCAGGACAGCATCCAGGTACGCAACATGCCGTATCCGGTCTTGCACATGCCTCACGACGCCTGAGATCACCTGCCCGCCGTAACTGTGACCGGCAAGCACAACATCGGTCAGGTCTTCGCTGAGAATCACGTCGACAACGTCCTGGACATGCGTCGACAGGTTCACTTCCCGCGTCAGCTCATCCGCACGCTCGGCCAGCCCCGTCAGCGTTGGCGTAACTACCTGATGGCCCTCGGATTCGAGAAGTGGCCGCACTCTGTCCCAGCACCAGCCGCCGTGCCACGCACCATGAACAAGTACGAAAACTGCCATATTCCACCTCTAGCTAGCAGGTTGATCACTCAGTCGGCGTTTGGCTTGCACCAGGCCGCCACCAAGCTTGCGATGTTGCGCATCGACCGCGGCAGGTTCTGCAGGATGTCTGCGCTGAACGTGTGGTCGGCTTGATCTGTAATCCCGCGTAACTCGACGAACGGCAGACCGCTGAACTGTGACGCTCTTGCGCCGCCTGCGCCTTCCCATGCAACGGCCATTCCACCGGTCAGGGTCTGGATCTCCGACCGTCTGATCGGATGATTTACGTCCTCGTCACCACTGGCAACCACTGCGAAATGAACGCCAAAGCCTAGCTTCGCAATGTCGATAGCCCGCAACTCACCGAGCAGGTCGTTGGACCCTGGGAATCTGGGGTGGGGCTTGCCGCTGGACCTGCGCACATCGTGCTCGACAGTCTCTGTACTGACGACGACATCACCGACTTCCAGTTCGTTGACTAACGCCCCGGCAGCTCCGGCACATATGACTGCGCTCCAGTCGGACCTGGCGTCGATGAGGTGCTGAGTGTGGACGGCGAACTGTGTCTTGCCGAATCCACCGACAACAACGGTTGAGTCCAACTCAGGCAGGTTCGTCGCGGGAAGCCTGCCGATCTGATCTTCTTTGGTGTCGAGACCAAGTTCGGTACAGCCCGCAAGAAACGGGTCGATCTCGAATTGGGTGGGTATGACGATCAGTCTGGGCACTTTGTGCTTCTCCAATACTTTCGGACTAGCTACAAATCATCCGAATGACCCTAACAACACGATTAGGTCGCTTGACTGTCAGCGATCGGCGCTGCCAAGCCTCCATCAACCCCGCTGCGCAAGGTAGCTTCCCACTACTACCAGGGCTGCACCTGCGTACAGCTCAACGCCTATCGTCTCACCCAGTATCCACCAGCTGAACAGCACGCCGAAGATTGGCTGGCTCAGCGATATTACCGTCACTCTCGACGGCAGGTAGTTTTTCAGCAGCCAAGTCTGGCCCAGGAATCCGAAACC
>JAJCYX010000193.1 GCA_029262715.1 Chloroflexota bacterium | reverse complement strand
GGCACATGGAAGTCCAGCGCGCTGGCAGCTCGACTTTTCGAAAGCACGCCACAACTTCTGGAGACGTTGTCGTTCGACGAGTTCTGCTCATTCGGTGGCTTCTTGGAAGTGCTGTCCCGCCGCTCGTACGACTCGGCCTCTGACTCGTTAACGTCAGGTGTCGCGCTATTTCCTCGCATCGGGTCAGACTCCGATCACTTCATTGCGCTGGCACGTGCCGTTTCAGAGTCATCATGGCGCGAGATAAAGGACCTGTTTGACGCAGGCTCGGAGTCGCTGGCAAATCTTCCGTCGGCTCAACGCGTTGCGTTGCTGTCGCTGGCCAGGCGACTGAACGCAATGGGATCGTCCGACTCCGGTGCATTGTTACGCGCCGGATCAAAAGCTGTCACAAGCGTTCCTTCGGACTCCCGAGACCGGTTGCTCGAACTGACCGACAGGCTGGCTTCGGTACATGCCGCTGCCGCTCCGGAGTTTTTGAAGTCAGCGCCGGGTGTATTGGAACGCGTGACGTTCGCACAGATGACCGAGTGGCATGCACGCGGCACCCAGATCAGCCAGGAAAACCCGGATGCTGCCGTCAGCTTCTTCAAGATGGAGTCAGCGGCTGCCAGCGAATCGCTCGACGCGCTATCTTCCAGTATTGAGCTATCGCGGGTTAAGGATGTCCTTCGGATGTACTGCCAGGCGCTAACAGGTCACCCGATCGAGGTCTCCGCTGCCCAGCAGTTGGCCGACAAAAACATCGGCTGGTTCCAGGGGGAACTGCCAACTACCGAGGGCACGACCGTATATCTGCCGTCTGTCATCAACCGATATTTGACGAAGAACGAGAACTTTTTCTTCTACAAGGTGGTTTCAACCCACCAGATCGGTCACATCGAGTTCGGCTCTTTTGACTTCACGTTCGGTCAGCCTTCAGGGATGTTTGACGACCTGCGGCCCGATCTGCCGGGGGCAGAGAAGGTTGCAGCGGCCATCGAATCAGACAGCCTGTTGCAGCAGCAGATGGAGCTTTCTCAGTCAGGAATGGCCCAAGAGGAACTGGCGTCCCTTCGCGAGGCGTCTTCTGGTGCGGGAAAAGGGACAGAGGCTGTCGAACCTGCGGAAACGGAAACGCCGGAGCAACGTGAGTTCCTGACGGACATGTCACGCTTCTTCGACCTGTTCCCAGACAACAAGCTGGCGCTGGACGTCTTCACCGTTGTTGAAAGCACACGGGTCGACTCGCTGGTCATGGACGGCTATCGCGGCATAGCAGAGATGTACAAGAAGGTGCAGCAGAGCGCGCTCGAGAATCGGCCGGAGCTTGATGATCTCCCGGCTCGCGAGTCACTCGTCGAATTCCTGATCCGGTGGAGCCTTGGCCAACGTGACGGACTTGTTGCGCCGAAGGAGCACATCGAGTCAGCCCGGAAGGTGAGGCGGCTGCTCGACAGGATGCGCATTCCGGAAGCCACAGTCGAAGATGCTGCTGAGGCGACGATTCGCATCTACTCGATTCTCGAAAATGTGCGCAACGAAGACGTAGATGAAGACGAGTTCGAGTCTATCGACCCGGATGAGCAGTCCGAAGAAGGCGAAGACGAGGCTGGCGGCAACGAAGAGATTGACCGCAACGATGTGATTCAGCAGTTCATGCAGGGTGCTGAGGCGCAGACAGGTGATGAAGAGCAGTCTGACGATGGTCCGGATTCCGAGCAATCGGATGATCAGGCTCCCGGCGAAGAGGACTATTCATCACCGCAGGAGATCGACTACCGCGGTGAGTTCAAGCCGGAGCTTTCCCAACTCCTGTCCCAGCTTCAATTGGGCGAAGGCGGCGAGATGGGTGAAGAGATCGAGGGCATGGAGCCGATCTCGCAGGAACAGCTCGAGGAGATGATGAAGAACGCTCCCGAGATGGACCAGCAGAACCTGCAGGAGGGCGAGGACGGCCAGGAGGCTCCAAACACAGACGAGCTGATCGAAAACCTGATGAAGGAGTTGCAGAAGCGAGACCCGCAGAACCAGCAGTTCCAGCAGGGACCGATGCAGCACGTTGACGAAGATGGTGGCCCGTTAACCGCAACAGAACCGAACACCTTCACATATGACGAATGGGACTTCAGGGCTGGCGAGTACAAGCCTCGCTGGTGCCTGGTTCACCAGAAAGAGATGGCCGACGGCGAGCCGAACTTCTTCCGCGAGACGTTGATGGACAACTCATCACTGCTGGCTCGCATTCGCAAGCAGTTCGAATTAGTTGTGCCTGAGCAGTACCGCAAGCAGAAGCGGCTTGAAGACGGTGAAGAGCAGGACCTGGACGCCGTCCTGGAAGCCGTGATCGACATGAAGATCGGTATCACGCCGGACGAGAAGGTCTACTGGCGTCGGAACAAGACCGAACGCTCCGTATCAGTCGCATTCCTGCTGGACATGAGCGCGTCGACGGCTGAGGCGATTGACGAAGCGAAGAAGCCATCTGACGACTGGGGCGCGCCGGATGACCCTGTCGAGTACATGGTGTGGCTGAGGTCACGCCGTGCGGAAGGATTGCGCCGATCTTACAAGCGGATCATCGATGTTGAAAAAGAGGGCATCGTCCTGCTGGTGAATGCTCTCGAAACGCTCGGTGACAGCTATGGCATCTACGGCTTCTCCGGCTATGGCCGAGAGAACGTCGAGTACTACGTCATCAAGGACATCGAAGAAAAGTTCACGGACAAGGTGCCGAGGCGCATAGACCGCATCGCGCCGCTGCACGCTACTCGTATGGGGCCGGCAATTCGCCACACAACGGCAAAGCTGGCTGAGGTGGAATCCCGCTCCCGCTTCCTGTTCCTGATTTCAGACGGACGGCCACAGGACCGCGGCTACTCTCGTGAGGGCGTTGAGAAGGAGTACGCGGTGCATGACACTCGGCAGGCGCTTATCGAAGCCCGACAACAGGGCATCACGCCGTTCATCCTGACTGTGGACAAGTCCGGTCACGACTACCTGAAGACGATGATGGAGGACTTCTCATACGAAGTCCTACCTGACATCAGCATGCTTCCAGAGCGTCTACCGCAGCTTTATAAAGCGTTGACGACTTAGGGTGATCCTATAAATTCGGAGGACGTGAGCCATGAAAGCTGTTGTGATTCTTGGCGCAGGCGCTTCAGCAGACTTCGGCGTTCCAACGCTCATGGATCTCTTCAAGGATCGCCACGCGTTACGGTATCTGCGTCAAAATCAGTATCTTCTCGATCTCCTGGAATCGGTTTTTTGGCAACCAAGAGGTCATTCGCTGTCCACTTCTGATCAGTCACTCACTGTCGAGCAAATGCTGACACTGTTGCGCGATATGTCTGAAGAGCCCAATGTTGCCGATATTTTATCCGAGCATAATTACATGCTATTCCGCAAAGGATTGTATCTACTAATCCAGAGAGCGACATTTGAGGGAAAGAGCACTCGATCCGGCCATCTAAATAACCTGATCAATTACGCAAGGCAAAATTTTACGCATACGACTTGGGCATCATTCAATTGGGATTGCATATTTGAATCATCTTTTTATTACACACAAGATCCGTATGCGTATACACGTATATCGCGCAGTAATCCGAGTTTGGCTGTAGAACTGGCAAATTGGGGATCACCCCGCGATTCTCGACACTTATTCCTGAAATTGCACGGCGGAATAAACTGGTGGATGCAGGAAGGTATATTGACATACTTCCCATGGTCGGGGAATGGGTCTCTCCCCAGCCAATGGCAACGTTACTCTGCGGAGGCGAATTCAATTAACGTCCCGGTAATCCTTGAACCAAGTTACTACAAGTACACTGACGAAACATATCAGTTGCTTGAAATACAATGGACAAGATTCTTGCAGGAACTGTTGCAAGCCGATAGAGTGATAGTCGTCGGATATTCATTACCTGAAGCTGACTCTAAGGCTCGCTCAACGTTAGCAACTTCGTTTCAAGCTAATCAATCGGCAAAATGGATGGTGATCGATCCTTCTGACGAAGTTGTATATAAGTACGCTCAGTTGATTGGTGGTCGTCAACTGACAATCGCCCGTACGACCTTAAGCACGTTTAATGCCAACTTCGATCAGTTGATGGATACATTCGTCCAGGACGGTACCTAAACCTCGTCGCCTGCAATCGCCTTTGCGGCTTCGGTCAGAGCGAACATGGCGGCGCGGGGCAGGGCGCGGTCAGGAGGCTGGTAGAAGCGGCTTCGGACAACTTTTTTACCGCTTGAAGTGGCAAACGCCACGAAGATCGTACCCTTCATCTGCTCGTCATCCTCGCTCGACGGCGGGGTGATTCCGATTCCCAGGTCTGCGCCCATCAACTGCCGAGCGTTCACCGCCATCTGAACTGCGGCAGCCTCACTCACCGTTCCCGTCGTCCTACCTGCCGGTCCACCCAGCATGGACTCCAACAAAGGCGTCGCAAGAGGCGCTCCGCCCGGTCCCGTAATCATTGAGCCCCTGAACCAGCGTTCATGGCCCGCTGCACGAGAGATCAGTGATGCAAGTGTTCCGCCGGTGCCTGAGTCGACCACACCAACCGTCATCTCGGCGTCTATGAGAAGCTCGCCGAGCCGGGTAGCAGCGGAGTCGTCATCCGCTCCCCAGATTGCCGAGCCAATGCGCCTGCGTATCTCAGTCTCAAGCGGGTCAGTTATCGAACGCGCCTCCTTATCGGTCGCAGCCCGCGAGATAATCCTCAACTGAATTCCGTCTACGTGCGCGTAGATGCCGAGATACGGATTTTCTGTACCAAACAGGTCGCCGAGAACCTCGTCGATGCCGCCCTCGGTCATACCTGCCGTTCGAAGAATTCTCGTGTGAACCACACCTGCACCCGTCATATCTCTCACGGCAGGACCTATGTGATTCGCCCACATACGCTTGATCTCTCGCGGCGGACCGGGCGTCATGAAGATGTGGCTGCCGTTGCGTTTGACCCACCAGCCGGGCGCTGTGCCGCCGGGATTGGGCAGGAACGTTGCGGACGGAATGATGTTTGCCTGCTTGATGTTTGTCTTCGGCATTTCAGTGACACCGCGTTCCCGAAATACGCCCTCTATCCACGCAACCATCTCAGAGTCGACCCTCAGCTCTTCGCCGAGAACGCCTGCTACAGCTTCTCGCGAAAGATCATCGCTCGTGGGGCCGAGCCCGCCAGATGTAATGATCACCTGTGAACGGTCGAGAGCACGTCCGATCACCTCGTGAAGATGCTCGATGTCATCGCCCACCTGCGAAGACCAGCGCACCGTGACACCGGCGTTGGCAAGCTCCTGTGCGAAGTATGAGGCGTTGGTGTCTACGATCTCGCCCATCAGCAACTCACGGCCGATGGTGATGATCTCTCCGTTCATATTTTCTATTCCGTTACGAGTATGGGTATGGTGATGGCGACGAACATCGTCCACGCCCTGAGGGTGCTGCGATGATTTCCTGTGGGGCGCAGTTTAGCGAATACGCAGACAAAGGCACGAGATTAGAAGACTACTCGCGATAGTTCCGATGCATGCTGGGGGAATTCTGTGCCAGCAAACAGCCTGCGTACGCCGGACCCTGAACGGCCGCTAAGACCCGACCAGCGGATCACCGGTGAACAGCTCAAGAACCTGGTCTGCCCATTCCTTCTCAACCAGGATCACGTCTGAGGTCTCGTTTGCAACAGCGTAGCGAAACAAGCCGTCAGGCGTCACATCGCCGATGGACATGGAAATCCTGTTGACCTCAGTAACGTTAGCCTGCGTTAGCGAAGGGCTTTCGATGCGTATTGCCAGATAGGGAGAGTCCTGATCAGCGCCGTACTGCTCGAAGGCCGATTCATCAGGGAGACCAAGTGCGACCGCGCCTTTGATCTCACGGGCTGAAATGTGCTCGATAGCCGACCTGAAAGCGTCTGGGTCAACTGGCGTCGTGCCGGTGCATGGATCATCTTGGACCGGGAGGTCACAGAGGAAATACGTATTCGAATCGCGGTTGATGCCGTATGCCCTGACTATCTCGTTCTGTTCGAACAGCAGGATCTCGCGCACCTCGTCCGGGTTGAGGGCGAACAGCCATTCAGGAACAGGAGGGTCCTGAACCAGTCTGTCCAGGACGCCGCTCCAACTTGTGTCTACCAGGACTAACTGCGGAAAGCCTTCGATCTGGGCATATGTGCTTTCGCCATTCACCGTCTGGTTGCCGATGAGCAAAACCCGCTCTTCACCGTTGCGCAGACCAATTGAGTAACGGCTCGACGGGTCGTCCAGGCCGTACTGCGCCGGATCATTGATGTCGGCGCTCAGGACACGTGTCGTGCGAGGTCCGCCGAGCAGGGTGGTGATACCGCCGAACCTGAACAGGTCAGCAGGCGTCTCAACAAATTCAGTCGACTCATCGAAGTACCAGCGGCTAATGCTCTCACGGTAGTGGAATGAAACCTCTTCACCCTGGTTTTCCAGGGAGATTCTGACGATGTCTTCGACGGGTACGTTGTAAAAGAACGGTGGCTGTGTAATGCCATCTTCCGTACCAACGTCGGAGTCGACAATCCACGCGGCACCGACGGCCACCCACGACCCGATAATCAAGACGATCAGGCTAGCTCGCAGATTCATAAGTTATCGCCTTCGCCACCATGACCAGACTCCGGCAAGCCCTATGAGCGACGGCATAAGCAGCCAGCCACTCCAGCGTACGAAGTCTCGTTCTGTTGAGGTCAGGACCAGTTCTCGGAATGCCGCAGTCTTAGATCGGATTGAGATCAACTCGAAATCTTCTGCAAGCCAGTTGACTGAGTTGACAAAAAGATCGCCGTTCTTGGCCGACGCAAAGGCCTGGTTGGCCGCATAGTCGGTATCGCCAATGACGATGATATTAGTAGTTACGAACTCTCCGGCGTCAACGATTGGCGCGCCTTGCAACTCGGCGATGGCCTCAATGGTGACCGCTATTGGAAGTGGGCCGGGCCGGTCGGTCGAGTCCGGGGTGAACTCCACATTCCCATCGATGTCTGTTTCCGCCCAGCTTGCGAGAGTTGAAGTAGCTATGACTCTGTGCTCAACGAACGGCACACCGGTGTCTGTCTGCGGAATCGTTACAGGATCGACCGTGGTTGCCAGGTATGTAGAACCCGGGAAGTAGAGCACATCGAACTCGGGACTTATCTCATGTGGAGGGAACTGCTGGTTCGACCGCTTGATCTGTAGGAACATCGGGTTCGGCGGGATGAAGCTTGCAGTATCCACAACCTCACCAACGCCAACTGCTACTCCGTATCGGGACAGGAATGAGAGGAACGATTCGGGTGTTGTATCTGGTTCGATCATGAGTAAGACGGAGCCACCAATGCGAGCATACTCACGAATGATCTGTGACCCGGTGTCAGACATCTCCTGGGTCGGGTCTGCGATGACAACAACAGCCGGTAGGGCTTCCGGGGCAGCGTTGACGATAAGCGAGCCCAGTTCCTGTAGGGTCGCATTGGTAACCCTGTAGTTCTCTCTGTCGAGGGATGCTGCAGCGAGTCCGTAGCCATCCGGCGTCACGTTGTCTGTGATATCTCGTTCGGAGTGACCCGAGATGAACATGACCTGCTTCTGCTGAATCTGATTGACTACTAGTAGACCGGTTACGATGTCTTGCTCGGTGAACAGATCCAGATTACCTTCGCCGTCGCTGGTTATCGGACGAATGATCTCTCGGCGCTGCGACTCGATTCCCTCGACAACGAGAGCCGGATAGGTGGTGACACCGAACCTGCTCGCCTCTCCCGGGTCTAGCTCGGGGTCGACCTGCCGGTACTCGAGCGGGTGAGCGGTTGATCTTCGTTCGAACTCGGAGAGCGTGTCTTCAGTTTCCCGCCACGCAGCTCGTTCAGCCGCTGTATCGGTCGGGAAGAATGCAGTGATTCGGACCGGCTCGTTGAGGTTCTCAAGCGTTACACGCACCTTGTCTTCGAGCAGGAACTCTTTGGTGAAGGTGGTGTCGACTCTCAGGAACCCGGGAGGGTTGGGGCGCCCGTCCGCCCAGAACAACGTGTAGTTGAGCGCTGCGGCGATTCCGATTCCTACGAGTAGGATTGAAACCGAGTTAAATCCATACTTTCCGCCTCGGCCGAAGACCGCTTTCTGAACCGTTCGCCAGGCTATCCCGGCCGCAATCAGGAGCAGAACCAATCCGGCGAGCACGACGATCAACGCGGCTCCGCGCAGGTCAGCGACGAATATCCACACAATACCGCCGAGCACAATTCCGCCGATGCCGGCGAGGGTGAATGCCTGTGTGATGGAAGACGCGTTGTCTCGTAGTCTCTGGTAGAGACCTGCTGCTGTTGGCCGGACATCATCCGGGCGCGGCCTGTTTACTGGCGGTTCGTTCGAAGTTGACATGGTCTGTTAGCGGAGCCTTCTTGCTTCAAGGACTACGACGGTGAGTATCAGGAAGACGCCTGTTAGCGACAGGTAGTAGGCGATATCACCGAGAGAAATGATTCCGCGGGCGAAGTCGGCAAAATGCCCGCCTTGCGCGACGCCGAAGCTTTCAAGGTCAAATACGGAGAACGAGGCGCCTAGCTGAAACCCGTCTAGAACTTGCTGGGCAGTTCCCGTAACACGGTCGGAAATCAGGTCGATCAACGTCAGAGCTGTGAGAATTCCTGCACCAACGACCAGCCCGACGATC
>JAJCYX010000192.1 GCA_029262715.1 Chloroflexota bacterium | reverse complement strand
AGTTCCGACGTAGTCAGGACATCGAAACCCATCCGTTCAAGACGAGCAACATCGTCCTGAACCGTCTCAAGCCCGCAGCGCCCAACATAGCCAACAACTTTCAATGGAACCTCTCACGTGCGTGTGATGA
This sequence comes from Chloroflexota bacterium, assembly GCA_029262715.1. GTDB lineage: Bacteria > Chloroflexota > Dehalococcoidia > Lucifugimonadales > Lucifugimonadaceae > JAJCYX01. The sequence goes on along the minus strand of JAJCYX010000192.1, from coordinate 4,653 downwards.
CAATGCGCCAGAGGTTACCAGTACGATAGGCCTTCGCATGCGACGTTGATACGCTCTAACTCAACAGCCGCCGACGCCCGCACGCCGCTCAATCGGCGCGAACATAGAGGCTCAATGAATCCTCAATTTCTAAAAGTCCTTATGGACACGACGGTAATCAAACTGCCCAGGCAAACGTTGGCCAGCTTCGGCACGACTGTTGTCACTTACAACATGGTCACAAGACCGCTTTACGAGGCGCTCGACGGTGACAAGCGGCGCGAAGAATCGGTGCTCAGGCGCGGCACGGTCAAGGCTGAACGACCTCAGATCGTGACACCCGGCTACCTCAGCCGGTCGGAAGGCTTCGGTGCTGAGGCCGAGGAGTTCATGCGAGAGCTGATTCGCAACGGCCAGGCCGATGATCCGGGGATTCTCTACACCTACTCCAACGAACTCGCTCAGACGGAGATCGTTGCGAATCGCCCTGAAGAGGTAACGGAGCGGATCAGCAACGAGATCGACCTACATTCAAGGCCGCTAGAGGCGGTGATCCTGGGCGTCGATGAGCTGTGGGACGTCTCTCTGATGAAGTTCATTTTCGACCTGACGAACAACTCGGCGCAGGCAAATGCCAGGGATTTCACAAACACCGGACGCTTGCGTGTTAACGACGGAGTTCCTATGGACGCCCGCATCCGTTTTGAAGATATGTTCCTGGAGGTCGAAAACGGCAATCTCGATCCATCTACCCTGCACAAGGAACTGGAAGCGTGGCAGCTTTTCGACGAGTACCAGGACAGGTTCTTCAGGGTGCTAAGAGGCAGAACCAGCTGAGACCGCATGCTCGTTTTTCCTCCCTCCCTGGCAGGGAGGGAGTTAGAGGGTGGGTGCCCAGTCTCGCGGTGTGTCACGAGTAGTCGCTAGATAGAGCGGCAAGCCGCGTTTTACAGGTTGTCGCTCAATAGAGCGGCTAGCCGCGGCCACACCACTTCGTCCTGAGCCAGTGTGAAGGACCTCGGGATGCAGGGCGCCCCATCTGCAACCGCCCTACCCATGAGTAAACAGCTCTCAATACGTGTCATCCCAAGCAGCAAGCTGCGTTTTCAGGGGTAACTCATCTCGAACGGCTGCGTCAACTAGCAAACAACAGTCGACACGTGTCATCCCGACCGCAGCGGAGGGATCCGACCGCTGATGTGAGATCACTCAATGCATGAGCAAAAAACCGTCAACAGGTTCCGGTAGTGACAAGTCTTGTGTCTGAGTTTGCTCCACAACCCAGGGTCCTTCGCGCTAGCTCAGGACGAAGGATTGGCGGCCACCACAATAAAACCCGACCGTCACGCTTTCAGAAAAATCTCGCAGCTCAACCCACCATGCTCCCGCGGCAATCCACCGTTCTCAAGCTGAAAACGGCGCACGCGCCCTGAAAAAGCGGGTTGCCGCCCTTACAACACGTCTGCGGTTGCTCGGGCGTCTAGGAACACACGGTGCAAGCTGTGAATTCGGCGAGCAATTCGCTCCGTCGCCTCATCCTCAGTAATCAATCCCTGGTGCAACTGAGCTAGCTGGGCAAAGTACGCCGCAGGGCCAATCAGAATGCCAGTCGCCCCAAGAGTGCGCGCAGCCAGAGTCGTCATCTCCTCCTCGGCACGAGTCGGGTAATCCGACTCATCGGAAGGATCAGGCTCGGAACCAACAACAAACAGCACCTGGATACCGTATCGCTCGTCGAGGTGCGCCTGAGCAGCCAGTGCGGAAGCGGCTCGACCGTCTGCCGGCGGCTCCACCACCCACACAGCAGGCTCAATGCCCGCATCCTGCAACTGGCGCATCGACTCCAGCAGAACCATCGTGCGAGCTTCCTCATATCCGCCGGTGCGGTCGATCTGCCGCCTTGTAGGCGAAGCGATCAGTTCAACAAGCAGCCCGCGGTTGCCCGCACGGCACTTACGTGAAAGTCGGAAAATATTGTCCTGCGTCTGCTCTCGGATGTGACGTGGAGAATCCGGGTTGTAGTTCACCCGAACGCCCGCATAGTCGGAGTCAAGCCGGGTTGCCACGTCCCAGCCGCGAGTTGGCGAAAGCTCAGAAGAGCCGCCCTCCGAGCGCTGGTCTGAAGACACGGCAGTGAGCATCGACATGCTGCGACCGCGCAGCAAAACCGCTTCACCGAGGTCCGAGTCTGACCAGACCGCAACCTGCGACTTCGGAACGCCGGATTCGACGGCCCGCTTCATCGCCATAAATACAACCGATTTGAGCCGTGCCGCAACATTCCGCTCGTTCGCTGTTGGCTCGCCATTGGCGCCAATCAACTCACGGCAGAAATTAATACGGTGGTCGATCCCCGCCATGAAGGTCAGCGGGGATCCGGTGATGTCCTGAATCATCGGATATTTCTCCACTCTTACGCAGCAAGCTGCGCAAGAACTGCGCAATGCAGAGCATTCAACGTGCGGCGGCCTCACCCGTCGCAATCTGGATCGCCGGTCCTCACAACCGTGGTCCAGATCGTTACGTCACGCTCTAATCTGTCAAAGTTTGCTCGATTTCAGCTTCCGCGTTATTACCTAACACAGCGGTCTGAATCCGACGCCCTCTATCTCGTAATACCTCAAAGTCCCCGTACGCCTGGGCTGGGGTCAGGGAGCCGAGAGTGTATGTCTCGCCTGGCACATTAATGTCACCGGAACCGTGTGAAACCAGGCCGAGGAACCGAATTGAGTCGGTTCCCCCCTTGTAAAGCTGGCCGATCGAGTGCAGATACCTCGGACCGAACCCAAAAGTTGTAGCCATTCCGGTCTTTCGCGTGATGCGCGAACGCAATTTTGAGAAGGCGGTTGCAACCTCAGGGGTTTCCGGCATGAAGGCACCAATAGCCACGTAATCGCCGGGTTTTGGTGTTTCGATTAGCGCTGAAAGTGCTGTATTCAGATCTGTCTCGGCGTCTCCCGCCGGTAACTCACCGGACTCCAGAATGGCCCGTGCAGCGTCTTTCGCACCGTTAACGTCCGGCTGATCGAACGGGAAGATGCCCATGATGTGACCAGCGACCGCGACAGCGAACTCCCACATGAAGAACTGGCCACCGAGATGGTCCAGGCTGTCGATTTTCAGTGTCTGAACCGGATGCCCTGCGGCCTCAACCGCCTCAGCAGCGGCGTCCGTCACCGAGTTATCGGCATCCCGAAGCTGCAAGTAGATGAAGTTACGGTCTGAGCCGTAGTCCTCCGGGGCAAAGAGCGGCTCACCTGCGATTGGGATCAGCCCCTTGCCGTGCTTACCGGTCGATTCTGCGAGAAGCTGCTCGACCCACAGGCCGAAGCGTTCGAGACCCGGCGACGTGATGAGCGTGACCTTGTCACGGCCAAGATTGGCATTTGACCCGAGATTCGCCCCGAGCACGAGCCCAGGGTTTTCTGCCGAGTCCGGGTGACAGAGTACCGCCATAGATGCTGCAGAGCGTGCAACGCTACCGACATCGACTCCAAGTGCGGCAGCGGGGAACATGCCGAAGTTCGTGAGTGCGGAGAATCGTCCGCCGACATCCTTCGGAGTCTCAAGCCAGTGCGCGAACTCGCCGGCCTGTGCTCGCTGCGCAAGAGGGTTTCCAGCGTCTGTTACCGCTATGAAGCGGCTCGCCGGGTCTGCGATACCAGCGTCCGCGAGCGCCTTCTTGAAGTGCTTCTCGAGCGAAAGAGGCTCAACAGTCGTTCCCGACTTGCTGCTTACGGCGAACGCGGTCGTTGCAAGCGGGAGAGATTCGGTGACCGGACCAATCGTGCCGGGGTTCACCGTGTCGAGCACATGTAGCCGCATCCCACCGGGCTGAGTGCCAAACACAACTCGCAGCACTTCAGGCGTCATGCTGCTGCCGCCCATACCCATCACAACCAGGTCGGTGATGGCTTCCCGACCATCCTGAGCCCGTTGAAGACTGGCAACAACCTCTGCCACGTCTGCCAGTCGGGCTTCAAGCCCATCTGGTAACTCAAGCCAGCCCATGATCTCAGCCGCTGGCTCAGCGCCCGGCGACTCGGCAGGCCACAAAGTCGCATCCTTCTCCCAGATTCGGCTAGCTACGCGGTTAGTGACAAGTGTTTGCAAGATGGCGTCTACCTCGAAGGATTGGGATGGCATAACTACTCGCCAATCAGATGACTAATACGGACAAAAAGAGACAAGAGCTCGGGCGCGCCTACTCTACAACTGGAAATGACGTGACGGGAGTAGCTCGGAGGCTGAAAAGCGAGTGCGTCTTCGGATGACCTGAGGGCAGTAATAGAACGGCTTACTGCGACAGTCTGACCATGACGTCTGGCACACCGCCGATAACCACATCATGCGGCCACCAGTTGGCTGTATCTCCATCGAACCAACCGAAGGCACAGCGGTGAATCACCGGGCATCCGCAGACCAGTCGAATTTGTCCCCGGCTCCTTCGCATTTTCACGGAAAACCGGCATCCCGGTCACTCCGGAAACGCGAACTGCTCCAGCTTCTCCTCGTCCACCTCAACGCCAAGTCCTGGTCGGTCCGTCACATGGAAGTAGCCGTTCACCGGCTCGTACGGCTCCTTCAAGATCAACGCCTTCATCGCATTCGCATCGTGGCTGTGCTCCATAATCATGAAGTTGGGGCACGATGCTGAGAACTCCACCGTTGCCG
>JAJCYX010000191.1 GCA_029262715.1 Chloroflexota bacterium | reverse complement strand
ATCTGCTGGGCAGAATCAAGAATGAGTTTGTTCCAATTCTTCGCAGCACACCGGGATTCCACGCTTATCGGATCGTTGACACGGGTGCAAATGAGATAGCGACAGTGAGCATTTTCGAGACCGAAGAGGGTGCGAAGGCGTCCGTTGAGAAAGCGGCTGAGTGGGTGGCAGCGAACCTCGCTCACCTGGTCGCCGGTCCGCCAATGGTGATCGCAGGTGAGCAGGTCTTCAGCGAGCTTGCGTGAGGCAGCGAGGGACCGGACCGATGAAGCACAGCTACTCCTGAATCAAGCAGCCAATCGTTAGACACCGGAAAACGCGGCACGCAGCACCCGCCCTCTAACTCCCTCTTGTCAGGGAGGGAGAATGAAGATGACACGGCCACTTCTCGGGTCAACGGTCACCTGTGACACACCGCAAAGCGCGGCTTGCTGCCTAGATGTTGAAGTGCTTTTTTAGTGCCGTCAAGACATCTGCTGGTTGCGGGTAAGACTCCTGCTCCAGGTTGCGGCTGTAGGGCCACGGAACATCTTCGGCGCCAACTCTGACAATGGGGCCATCGAGCCACTCCGAGCCGCGTTCTTGCAGCTCCGCCGCAATCTCGGCCATCATGCCGCCAGTACGACGAGCGGTGTCCAGTGCAAGAACACGATTCGTCTTCTCCAGAGAAGTCAGTAACGTGTCGTAGTCGATTGGGCTCAGCGAACGCAGGTCAATCACCTCGGCGCTGACACCGTTGGCACTCAAATCATCGGCCACTTTTCCAAGTACACGCATGCCCGCACCGTACGAGATCAGCGTTACATCATCGCCTTCTCGCTGAACATTCGCACTACCCAGTGGGATCTCGTAATACTCGTCTGGGACCTCGCCTCGCGTACCGTAGAGTAGCGCAGGCTCTGCAAACATGATCGGGTTCTTAGACTTGAGGGCGGTGCGCATTAGACCGAGAGCGTCGTAGGGGTTCGACGGGCAGACGCACGACATTCCGGGAACCTCTGCAAGCCACGTCTCGAACGACTGCGAGTGTGTGGCGCCAAGCTGGACGCCTGCCCCTGTCGGCGCTCGAAGCACCAGTGGAACCTCAATCTGACCGCCTGACATGTATCGCAGGTTGGACGCCATGTTGACGATCTGGTCGAACGCGACAAGCGCGAAGCTGATCGACATCAGTTCAACGACTGGCCTCAGCCCACCGGCGGCAGCACCAATTCCAGCGCCAACGAAGGCGGCTTCGGAGATAGGTGTATCGATGATGCGGTCCTCACCGTACTTCGCAAGGAAGCCGTCGGTGACTGCATAAGCGCCGCCGTACTCGCCAATGTCCTCGCCCATGATGAAGACGTTCGGGTTGGAGTCGAGCGCTTCGGCGAGTCCTCGTTTGATCGCTTCTCTAAATAAAATTACTGCCATCAGTCAGGCTAGCCTGGCTTTCTTTCTTTTGTTCGGTCCCAGCGATACTGCAGCGCGCATCAGAACTTGTAACGTTCTTGACAGCGTCTCCAGCGAGATAAATTTACGCCATCACGTCGTCAAACAGCTCTTCCGGGTCTGGCTCGGGGCTCTCTTCTGCAAATTTCACAGCCGCTGCCACTTGGGCGTCAACATCTGCCTTCACCTGGTCGATCTGCTTCTTCGAGACAAGTTTGTGGTCGATCAGCATCTGCGGATAGGCCTCAACCGGGTCTCTCCTGCGCCACTCATCAACCTCGTGCTGGTCACGGTACTTCTGGCCGTCCGCATAAGAGTGGCCCACATACCTGAAGGTTTTCGCCTCAATAAAAAGCGGGCCTTCCCCGGCCCGCAATTTCGCAATCGCAATATCGGCTGCCTCACGAACTGCGAGGACGTCCATGCCATCTACTTCTACGGCGTCTATTCCGTAACGATCGACATCCGTGTAGAAATCTGGACTGCCAGCACGCACACGCTCAACAGCGGTGCCCATGCCGTATCCATTGTTCTCGAGGACAAACAGCATCGGAACCTTCCACACAGCGGCCAGGTTGAGGGTCTCGTGGTACAGCCCCTGGTTCGTTGAGCCGTCGCCGAAGAAACAGACCGTTACACCGTCTGTTTTCTGGTACTTCTGTGAGAATGCGAGGCCGAGCGCCAAAGGGAACTGACCGCCGACGATAGCGTGGCCTCCCATGAAGCGCTTTGCGGCGTCGAAGAGGTGCATCGAGCCGCCCTTGCCCTTGCTCAGGCCGGTCTTGCGGCCGAAAAGCTCCGCCATTGAGCGATTCACATCTAGCCCGCGGGAGATAGCGTGTCCGTGATCGCGGTAGTGGGTGACCACGTAGTCCTGATCGGTGAGAGGTCGAAGTGCGCCGACTCCGGTCGCTTCCTGGCCGATGTAGAGATGCAGGAAACCCCGGATGTTGCCCTTCGCGTAGTGCTCACCACAGGCGATTTCGAACTGACGGATCAGGCACATCTGCCGGAACATCTCCAGCAGCTCGTCCTGGCTGTAGGAGCCAGCGCCGGTTGCGCCGTTCTCCAGTGATTTGGAAGCCGCGGCAGACCGTTTGGCAGACTTCGCAGGTTTGCCTGATTTGGTCTTTGCTTGACTCGCCATTTGTTCTCCGGCTGATAAATAAAAGGACAGTAGGTTTTAAACTGCTGCGCACAGCCCTATCTGACTGTCTGGCAGACCCATTATTCTACACAAGCCCACGTCCGGGCATCGGGGCATACACGACTCTGGTCCCGCCGCTCACGCAACTGACGCTTTTGCCGCTTGCAGAACATTGTGAAGCAGCATCGCAATCGTCATCGGGCCAACTCCCCCAGGAACGGGTGTAATGGCCGATGCCACCTCTGCGACCTCATCGAACACCACGTCGCCAACAAGCCTGTAGCCTGACTTCTTGGATGCGTCCGGCACCCGTGTCGTTCCAACATCGATCACAACTGCACTCGGCTTCACCATATCTCCGGTGATCGACCCCGGAATACCAGTGGCCGAAACGAGTACGTCTGCCCTCCTGGTTTCAGCGCCAAGGTCCTTTGTTCCTGTATGACATACGGTCACCGTGGCGTTAGCCCCTTTTCCTCTACCGAGCAGCAGTCCGGCGAGCGGTTTCCCAACGAGGTTGCTGCGGCCGACGATCACGACGTGCGAGCCCCGGACCTCAACACCCTCTTCTACCAGGATGCGCTGAACGCCCTGTGGAGTGGCAGGTGCAAAGCGGGTCTGGCCGCCAAATAGCAGGCCGACGTTCTCTGGATGCAGGCCATCGACGTCTTTTCTTGGGTCTATCGCACGCACAACCGCGTCTTCGTCGAGATGATCCGGAAGTGGGATCTGGACCAAGATGCCGTGCATCGCGGGGTCTGCGTTCAGTTCCCTCACCGTTTGAAGAAGCTGTTCTTGGCTGGTGCCTGACGGAAGCTTGATAACGTCGCCTTCCATCCCGACCTGCTGTGCAGCACGCTCCTTGTTCCGCACGTAGACGTGCGAAGCAGGGTCATCACCAACGATGACAACGGTGATTCCGGGAGAGACGCCATGCTGCGCTTTGAACTCTGAAACCTCGTCTGCGATCTCCTGACGAACCTTCGCAGCGATCGCTTTGCCATCAATTATTCGAGCGGCCACATCGTTCTCCATTATCGTTTTAAGCAGGTTGTTGCGAAGGATGAGTAGGTCTGAATAGCTGAGGAGTTCAACAGGGGACGCTGTATTAGATGGGCATGTATGCTCAGTGCGCTACAAAATGAACTGGCGAATCGTAACATCCGGGATGCTCCGAGATGCGTGGTCCGAGTGAGGAATTCCTCTGTACAGCGGCAAAGTACCGAAACGATCCGACGGTGCACCGAAATCGGCCATTTCTGAGAACAGCCAGCAACCGGGGAAAGAATGATTTACACGGGTGTCGACCTGATTGAGATTCCTCGCATTGCCGGGGTGTTGAAGCGTTACCCCAGCCGGTTCCTTGAGAAGGTCTACACGGAGGATGAGCAGCGCTACAGCCGAAGACGGCCGCCGCAGCTTGCGAGCAGGTTCGCTGCGAAAGAAGCGGTCATGAAGGCGCTAGGCACCGGGGTCAGGGGCGTTCCCTGGAAAGACATCGAGGTGACGCGGAGGCCCGGCAACGCGCCTGAGGTCCTGCTACATCGAAAGGCAAAGGCGCGCGCAGAGCGGATGGGTATTTTCCGACTGGCTCTGAGTCTTTCGCATTCACGGGAGATGGCCATCGCATCGGTTGTCGCTGAGGCGCGTGATGACGCATGGCGTCCGTGATTTGATCGTTACGAGGTCATAAGAAAGCCACCCTGAATGAAAGCCATAACCGCCGGACAGATGCAGGAGATCGAACGACGTTCTGTCGGTGCGGGCGTCTCGCTCGATACGTTGATGGAGAATGCCGGTCTTGCAGTTGCGGACCAGGTGTCCTCGCTACTCAATCCGCTCTACGGAAGCGCTGTGACGGTGCTCGTAGGCCCGGGGAACAACGGGTCTGACGGTCTGGTCGCAGCACGCCACCTTGCGCGACGAGGCGCAAAGG
>JAJCYX010000190.1 GCA_029262715.1 Chloroflexota bacterium | reverse complement strand
GCGTCAGGCTCCTCAACCCATACAGGTGAGAAGCGGCGCTCGAGGGCAGCGTCCTTTTCGATGTACTTCCGGTACTCACCAGGTGTCGTCGCACCGATGGTCTGCATCTCGCCTCGCGCAAGCGCGGGTTTCATCATGTTGCTCGCATCGAGAGCACCGTCGCCTGCACCGGCGCCAACAACGGTGTGGATCTCATCAATGAACAACACAATCTCACCGGCGGCCTGACGGATCTCGTCCATCACAGCCTTTAGTCGCTCCTCGAACTCACCGCGAAACTTTGCGCCGGCAAGTAACGAACCCATCTCAAGCGCGATGACCCGACGTCCTCGCAGGCTCTCGGGCACGTCTCCCGCCACTATCCTCTGCGCAAGTCCTTCGACAACTGCGGTCTTACCGACCCCAGCGTCACCGATCAAAACCGGGTTGTTCTTGGTGCGCCGGGTAAGCGTCTGCATAACGCGGCGGACCTCGATGTCACGACCTACGACAGGGTCGAGCCTTCCGTCCCGGGCAAGTTCTGTCAGGTCAACGCTGTACTTTGCCAGCGCCTGGTACTTGCTCTCGGCACGCGCGTCCGTGACACGAGCCGAGCCGCGCACCTGCTGAAGCGCCTGGTATATGCGCTCCTGCGTGATCGCGTATTTCTTGAACAGCTCGCCGAGCTTGCCGGAGTCGTCAGACACCAGGCTGACCATCAGGTGGTCGGTCCCAATGAACTCGTCCTTCAGCCTGTCGGCTTCGTTTCGTGCTTTGTCTATCGCCGACACAACACGCGGCGTGGCGAAAATCTGCGTTGCCTGCCCCTGACCGGACACCTTCGGCGTCTCGTCCAGGATTGCCGTAACTTCCCGCACGATCTCGGCCGGGTCAACCTCCAATGCATTCAGCATCTGGGCAGGCAGACTGTTTTCAACTTGCAGCAGGCCAAGTAGTAGGTGCTCGGCATCCCACTGACTGTGCCGCATCTGCAACACCATCTGCTGGGAGGCACCGAGCGCTTCTCTTGCTTGCTCTGTGAAGTCTTCCTGTTTAAGTACCATCTCTTCTCCAATCGCCAATTTGGTCCCGTTGGCCAAGTCGGCCAGGCTCGTCTGTTTTACCGGTCAAGGCAAAGCCCCATGGACCGATCATCAATCTATTCATTGAGAGTCCCGAACTCTTCGTTTGGCGGCTCACCTGCCGATTCTGACAGCCGTTCCGGACCCAGCCGGTCCTTCACCAATTGAAGTTTTAGTTCGCGAACTTCATATTCAAGGTCTGAGATCCTTTTCAGAAGCCTCGTCATTACTTCTACACCGGCTCTGTTGATGCCGAGTACATCTATCCACTCCCGGATCTTCTCGATCTTCTCGATGTCTCTTATCGAGTAGTAGCGAGTGCCACCGCCGGATCTGTTTGGCACCACCAAACCCCATCGTTCGTAATTGCGGAGGGTTTGCTGATGCACACCCACGCGACGTGCGACGATACCGATAGCGAAGATCGGTTCGTCTCGTCCGAATGACATTGACTACCCACCTTTCACTTTCTCGTCTATCGTCGTCTTTTCAAGCTTTTTCAACTCTTCAAACAGGCGACGATGCTCGTCTGTTACGTCGTCCGGCAGTTTGACCTTGATCCTGGCGATCAGGTCGCCAAACTTCCCGCTGCCGCGCTTTGGCATTCCTTTTCCTGGGACTCGAAATGAACGTCCATTCTGAGTTCCTGCCGGAATTGTCAGAGCGATTCGGCCCTCCATCGTCGGTACCTCAACTTCACCTCCGAGCACGGCGTCGATATAGCTCAACGGCACCTCTTCCGTTAGATCATCGCCCGTCCGCGTGAATCTACGAGATGGCAACACCTTCACTTTCAGGATGACCTCGGTCTGCGCATCGGGATTCAGCCTGATCTTTCCGCCGTCCCTGATACCGGCGGGTACCGTGACTTCCAGGGTTCTTGTACCTGAACGTCCACTAATGCTTACGCGTCTTGAGGAGCCGTGATAGGCCTCCTCAAGTGTCACTTCAATGCTTCCCTCGACAGTTGAGCGCATCGACTGACCGCCCCCGAACATGTCGAACGGACTGCCTGCGCTCGCCTGGCCGCGTCCTCCTCCGAAGAGGTCGAACACTGAGCTATTGCCGCCACCGCCAAACGGGTTGCCACCTGAACTGAACCCTGCAGATCCTGCTTTTCGCAGCTCTTCTGCATGCTTCCAGTTCTCACCGAACTCGTCATAGTCCTTGCGCTTCTTCGAGTCGCTGAGGATGTCATTTGCCTCGTTGACGCGCTTAAACCGTTCAGCGGCCGCTTTGTCATCGGGCTTCATGTCAGGATGAAGCTGGCGCGCAAGTTTCCTGTACGCGGTCTTTATCTCTTTTTCCGTGGCATCTCGGGCGACCCCGAGAACCTTGTAGAAATCCTGTGCCAAGTGGCAGCCTTTCGCATTTCGAAGTACTTAACAGTGCATTGGATGCAATTTTACTACATCCGATGCTGAAAGATCATTTGACAAACATGTTATCAGATTTCTATACTATGTGCATGGAAACAGGCAGGCCAACCATTGGCAGCCTGAATTATCGATAACAAGTACAGGAGTTCGAACAATGGCAGTTGAGAGATGGAGCCCGTTCGCCGATCTTCGGCGCTTCGATGACATGTTCAACCGGGTTTGGCGGGGCACGATTGGACTACAGGAGACCCCTGAGGCCTGGAGTATTCCTCTCGACGTGACGAAGACTGGCGATGACGTTGTAGTGAAGGCCTCGCTCCCCGGCGTGAAGAAGGACGACGTGGAAGTGACGATCGAGGACAACGTGCTGACTATTCGCGCCCAGATTGCAGAGGTGAGCGACGAGGCTAGTGAGGTGCAGGAGAAGGTCGGCTATCTCTTGAAGGAGCGCCGAGAGGGCTCGTTTTACCGAGCTGTCAGGTTGCCTGAGACGGTCGATGCAGAGAACGCAACTTCTGCCTACGGAGACGGTGTTCTAACTATCACTCTCCCGAAGCAGGAGGAGAAGAAGGCGCGCAAGTTGGCTGTTACCGCCGCCTGATGACCGAGAACTGACAGCTGTTTTAGAGATCATGGGCCAGTCGACACAAAACCGACTGGCCCATTTTCGTCTCTAACATTCTGAGACCAGCAATGTACCAACCCATATGCCTTGGGTTCATCCGCTACTGGTAAACTTCTTGTTCCTAACTCCAAAGTGCCCCTTGGGCCAGCGGTCATGAAATGCGACTCGATCACCAGGTGATACAGGCTTGAGTACAACCGGAAACGAAGTGCGACCGATCAGCCTTCCTGATTTCTTTGCTCGCTACCAGGAGCCAATCGACGTAGCCCTGAGGGCCGAGCTTAATGGACTGACTCTCCCTCTCTACGACACACACAGCTACTACATGGGCTGGACCGACGTTGATGGCACCGAGTCCTCAAGCTCTGAAGGCAAACGGCTCCGCCCTACCCTCTCGCTGTTGGCAGCCGAAGCCGCTGGTGGAGATCCCGAGACAGCTATGCCGGTTGCGATATCTCTTGAGTATGTACACAACTTCTCGTTGATCCACGACGATCTTGAGGATCAGGATCGGATAAGGCACCACCGACCTACGGTCTGGGCCGTATGGGGTGAACCGACGGCAATCGTCTCCGGCAACGCAATGCTCAAAATCGCGGACCACGCGATGGAACGGCTCGCCGACAGGGGTGTCAGGCCTGAGGTCGCACTGGAAGCCCAGCACTCTCTGACCGCAAACTATCTGCGGATGATGGAAGGTCAGTACCTGGACATTAAGTTCGAATCGCTGGCATCGGTCACCGTAGAGCAGTATCTCGACATGATCGAGCGCAAGACCGGCGCGCTCATCGAGACCGCTGTATTCCTCGGTTCACTTGTAGGCCGACCTGGAGGGCCTGATCGCCCATTTTCAGCCGGGTTGCGTTTCGTAGGTTACGAGCTCGGCAGGATATTCCAGATCAGAGACGACATCCTTGGCGTTTGGGGAGGTCAGGAGACAGGTAAGCCGGTCGGCGCTGACATCCAGAGAAAGAAGAAAGCGCTGCCAGCCGTCCATGCACTCAATATGGCAACAGGACCATCAAAGAAGCGCATAGCCGAGATTTTCGCCAAGGACGAATTGAACGGATCTGACGTTGAGGACGCATTGCAAGTGATGGATGATCTGCGGACACAGGAATACTGCCAATCGCTGGCGGACGAGCGGTGGCTCCGTGCTCGCAGCGTGTTACAGTCACTTGATCTTGCGGGCGATACTGCCGGAGACCTTGAGGATCTGGGAGAGTTCTTGTTGGTCAGGACTAGCTGACAGCAAGGACTGGACGCTGTGATTCTACCGATTCCGTATCCTCATCGACCCTGTTGCGGCAAACTTGTGGGGACGCTAAAAGGAGATTGCTGAGATGGCCAGACCCAAGGAACTTGCGGTCAAAGTCGGCTGGTATCTCTTCTACAACAAGTTCATCAAGCGCCGGAAGCGATTCCCGCTGGTGACGATGTTGGAGCCACTTGAGGCATGCAACCTGGCTTGCGAAGGTTGCGGCAGAATTCGAGAGTACGAGTCGGTTATTCACCGGCAGTTGACCGTCGAAGAGTGCATGAAGGCCGTCGACGAAGCGAACACTCCTGTCGTCTCCATTGCCGGCGGCGAACCGACCATCTGGCCTCACCTTCCTGAACTTGTAGAAAAGCTCGTGGAACGTAAGAAATTTGTGTACGTCTGCACCAACGGGCTGACGATGGGCAAAATGATGCGTGAGATACCGCCTTCAAAGTATTTCGCGTGGGTGCTGCACCTCGATGGAACCGGTGATCGACATGATGTTGCGGTCTCCCGTAAAGGCGTTTACCAGATCGCAATGAAGATGGCGGAAAAGGCGATTGAGAACGGTTACCGAATCTGTAGCAACACGACGCTGTTCACTGGCTCGGACGCCGATGATCTACATCAGCTGTGGGAGAAGACCACTGAGATGGGCTTCGAGGGCGCTATGGTCACGGCGGGTTATGATTATGAAACGGTGCCAAATCAGCAGCTTTTCCTGAAGAAACAGCAGGCGATCGACATCTTCAAGGACGTTCTTGATCCTGAGAAGACGAAGAAAATTCGCCTCTACAACAACCCGTTGTATCTACAGTTCCTACGCGGTGAGCGCACCTATAAAGAGTGCACTGCCTGGACCAACCCGACCTACACGATCATGGGTTGGCGCAACCCGTGTTATCCGCTCGCTGACGGCCACACCCAGGATCTTGATGAGTTAATGGGTGACGAAGTTTGGGACAAGTACGGTAGTCCAGAAAAGGATCCGCGCTGTGCCAACTGCATGATGCACTGCGGCTTTGAATCGACCACGATCTTCGAGGCGATGTCTAGCCCTCGTGCCGCAATGAAACTGGTGCGTTCGGGGGCCGTAGTCAAGGGCGGAATCACCGCAGGCTAGAGCCTGAATTCTGCCGGGACGCCTTCTCGAAACACGGGCAGGCTGGCTAAACACTGTCATGCTACTTCTGATCGCTGCATTATCTGAAGAGGTTAGCGGCATCCTGCGCTCTGCTGATTTCCAGTCGGTCGAAAGTCCCGACAGCTTGCTCGCGTATCGGCTTCAATCTGAGCCGGGCTCGCAGAAGCTTGACGTCGCATTAGTGCTGACCGGAACAGGTCGAGAGCGAGCAACAGCCGCTGCACGCTGGGCATTTGGTGAATTCAGTCCTTCAGCCATGATGTCCATTGGGTTCGGCGGCGGAACCATGGAGACGTTGCAACCAGGAGATCTTGTACTGGGCACTCAGTTGTTCCGTTTGGACGGTTCGCCGTTTTACTGGGATGCCGATCAACTGGGCGATCCCTTAGTGCCCGATAGACAGCTTCTCAGGGCAGCGAGAAACGCCGTCGAGGTTGCAGGGATAGATTTCGAGTTGGGGCCGATCATCAATCTGCCGACTGTAGCCAAGACCGCAGGGATGAAACGATGGATTGGTGAAGAACTTGGCGGAGCATGCGTCGATATGGAGAGCTTCGTCGTGTGCGAGGTTGCGGCAGATGAAGGTGTGCCGTTTGTTGCTCTTCGGACGATCGTCGATACAGCGGAAATGGATCTTCCGGGTCTTGTCGGACAGATCGATCAGGCACCGACAGGCGGTCGTGTCATTCCGGCGATCAAGTACCTGGTCCGAAATCCGTTGGAGCTAACTTCATTGACCAGGTTAGGACGTGCCGCAGCCCGTGCCCGGCGATCACTCACAGGCTTTTTCATCGAATTTTCAGCCGAGATGAACGCCGCCGGAGAACTGCCTGAAGGTGAACGGATCAGCGAAGGTGTTTCGTGAAGTTCCTTGTAACGGGAGCGAGCGGCTTTGTAGGCGGCGCAATCACGCGGAAGCTGCTGACCGAAGGCCATTCGGTCACGGCGCTAGTTCGCGCTGGCAGCGAAAACAGGATTCCTCAAGATCCTAATATCGAAATCGTTACCGGAGGCGTTACCGACAAGCTTTCGGTACAGAAAGCGGTCTCCGGGGTAGAGGGCGTGTTTCACGTTGCTGCTGTCTACTCCTTCTGGCACCGCGATCCATCTGAGACCTATCGAACCAATGTAGACGGCACTGAAACCGTTCTGCGAGAGGCAAAAAAAGCCGGAGTCCGACGGGCTGTGCTCACCAGCACGGTCGCCACACTTAAGTGGCCTGGAAAGCACGCACTGGCAGTCGAGTCGTCGATCGCTTCACTTGAGGATCTGCCAGGACACTACAAGCGGTCAAAGCTGATGGCGGAGCAGTCGGCACTTTCTCTGAATGGACAAGGGTTTGAAGTCGTGGTCACAAATCCGACAGCACCATTCGGACCGGGTGATGCGCGGCCTACGCCAACCGGTCGACTTGTGCTGGAGTTCCTGAATCATCGCTTCCCGGGATACGTGAACACAGGCCTGAACGTGTGTGACGTCGATGATGTCGCGGCGGGACATCTACTCGCCTTCTTCAAAGGCCGTCCCGGCCAGCGATACATACTCGGATCTGAAAACCTGTCTCTGCGCGGCATTTATGATCGACTCGCCGGTATCACCGGTCTCAGGAGACGACCATTCAGGGTTCCATTCGCATTGGCGATGGCGGTGGGAGCGATCGATTCGTTGCTGGAGGGCAAGATCCTGAGGCGAGAGCCCTATATCCCAGTCGAAGGGTTACGAGTCGCTAAGCACCCGATGTTCGTCGACTGCACCAAAGCTGTGGTAGAACTTGGTCTGCCAACGAGGCCCGCAACCGAATCTCTCAGAAGATCAGCGGAGTGGTTTGTTGAGAACGGGTACTCGAATGCTAAAGTGCGTGGCTCAGACTCGCTCGATAACGAAGACGAGGCAAGTGTCAGGGCATGATCGAGACAACGAATAATTCAGATCAGGCAGATGCTCCACAGTTCCGGGGCAACCTGTATTCCGGCCTTTCAACAGATCAGGTCGCTACCTCAGTTGACGTTGCGATCAATCGCACACACGAGATGCTTCGAGATGTCCAGCATCCTGAAGGTTGGTGGTGGGGCGAGCTCGAATCGAACCCCACCATGGAAGCCGAGTACGTATTCCTTACGCACATCCTTGGCGTTGCAGACCCGGCGCGAAATCGAAAGATCGCCAACTATATCGAGAGTAGACAGGGCGAAGATGGAGGCTGGAGCCAGTATTTCGGCGCACCCGCTGATCTGAGCACATCTGTTGAGTGCTACACCGCTCTGAAGATGGCAGGACGAGATGTCGACTCGACAGTAATGCGGAGAGCGCGAGAGTTGATTCTCGCCCGCGGCGGAGTACCAAATACGCGGGTGTTCACGAAAATCTGGCTGGCGATGATTGGTCAGTGGGAATGGAAGGGGACTCCCTATCTTCCTCCCGAGATCATCTTCCTGCCGAAATGGGCACCGTTCAACATATATTCATTCGCCAGTTGGACTCGTGCGACCGTTGTCCCTATGACGGTAATCCTCTCAGAGAACCCGACATTCCCACTACCGCCGGAACACGCTATCGACGAGCTTTTCCCGCTCGGAAGAGCAGACACCGACTACTCGCTACCTACACCCAACGCCCTGACCCCAGACTGGTTCGTCTTTGTCGCAGACCGGTTGATGCATGCAGGCGAAAAGCTCCCTGTAAAACCACTTCGAGATATTGCCAGGCGCCGGGTGAAAGACTGGATTATCGAGCATCAAGAGGATGATGGAAGCTGGGGTGGAATCCAGCCTCCCTGGGTCTATTCGCTCATCGCTTTGAAGGTGTTGGGATACAACATGGACCATCCCGTAATGGTGAAAGG
>JAJCYX010000189.1 GCA_029262715.1 Chloroflexota bacterium | reverse complement strand
GCGTCTTCCACACCAACCTTGCCGAACAGCGGAGCGAATATTGATATCTTCATGGTGCGGGCGGGCATATAGGACGGATGTTACGTTAGGCGATCTGGTGCCTGCTCCGGTCAAGAAGTTCCGTCTTGAAAAGGATACTGGCAGGCCCGAAAAAGGTATTCGGAGTATCGCATCAAGTTTGCAGGCAAGGGCTGAACACGCTGCGATCTATGCAACGTAGCAAGAGCGTCGGGCCGGTCACTCTTCGGAAACCGCAAGGTTTCGCTCTGATCGACTCTGATCAGGTCTCCCCTGCGCGCTAACACCTGAAGGTGTATCGTCTGCCACGAACCGGGATCAGCACGTAGGAGGCAGTTATGGCTACCGTGGGCGATGGCGACTTCAAGTACGAGGTCGACCGAGACTGGCTGCTGAGAAATGTGCCTCGATACTGGGACCTCGGCCAGTGCGCCGATGTTGCAGTCGACTCAGAAGACATCGTGTGGGTGTTCAGCCGCAGCGATCATCCGGTCACGGCCTGGACGACAGACGGAGAGTTCGTCGGGTCGTGGGCAGACAGAGGACCGCTCGAAGGCGAGTTCCGGGTCCCGCACGGCATCTTCATTGACTCGGCAGATCACATCTGGCTCGCCGATCACCAGACTCACACCATCACGAAGCATCGCAAGAACGGTGAAGTATTACTGACGCTCGGTTCGTTCGGCTACGCAAACATCACGGTGACAACGAACGGCGGTCAGGGGACACCGTTCAACATGCCGACCGGTATCGCTGAAGCGCCTGACGGGAAGTTCTTCGCCTCAGACGGCTATGCAAACCGGCGTGTTCACCGATTCTCTGCAACCGGCGAGCTTGAACACTCATGGGGCGAACCCGGTCGCGAACCAGGGCAGTTCGCAATCATTCACAAGGTGGCAGTTGATCCCGATGGTCTCGTTTACATCTGCGACCGCGAAAACAACCGCATCCAGGTGTTTGACGCAGACGGGAATTACCAGCGCGAATGGAACGATGTCGTTGGTCCCGGTGATATCTACTTTGCGGCAGACGGATATGTGTACGTTGTCGAGCAGGGAGGAGGCAATGGAGTTTCCATCTGGACTCGAAATGGCGAGTTAGTCACTCGATGGCGCGGTAACACTGACGCCAACTCGGCGGCCCACGGCCTCTGGCTCGACTCGCAGCGCAACATCTACGTTGCGGAGATCGGCGAAGCTGGCGCAGGCCAGCGCGTCACCAAGTTCAGCCGAATTTAGGTAATTTGGCATAAGGAAACTGCGCTTCCTACCCGGAAAGTGGATTCGCCGTGACTGCACAGAGTCAAGTGAGTTCCGCATACCTACATCATCCGACTCGCTTCCGACCGCAAGCTAAATCTCATGTACAGTTCCGATTCGAGGAACTGACATGAACATCACCGGAATCGAAACGTTTCACGCCTGGGACGGGTCTCGCAACAATATCTTCCTTGAGGTAAGTACCGACGAAGGCGTGACCGGTGTTGGTGAGGCGTACTCGATCGGCCCTGACCGCGCCGTGATCGCCATGATCGAAGAGATGAAGCCCTGGTTCGTAGGACAGGACCCTTCTCGAATCGAATGGCTCCTGCGCCGTGCCAAGAACACCATGCGATTTCCGCTTGGGCAGGTCGCATGGTCGGCACTCTCAGGAATAGACCTTGCGCTCTGGGACATCGCCGGGAAGAAGGCGGGCCTGCCCGTGTACAAACTCCTTGGTGGCGCTACACGGGACAAAGTTCGGGTCTACCACGGCATCTACGGAGACTCTCCGCAGCAGGTTGGCGAGCACGCAAAGAGCTTGATGGAAGAAGGCTACACAGCCTTCAAAACCAGTCCGCTGTCGTCCAACTGGCGAGAGATTCCGTGGCAGCAGGTCCTGCGTGAGGCGGGACAGCGAATGGCCGGGATCAGGGAGATCATCGGCAGCAGCCCGGACCTTGCGGTAGATGTCCACGTCGCCATTCGAGAGACATCGAAATCGCTGGAGTTGGCGCAGGTCATCACTCCCTACAACCTGATGTTCATTGAAGAGCCTGCACGCGCCGAGTTCATCGACTCCACAGCGCAGCTCAGGAAGCAGTTCCGCGTTGCGCTTGCGACCGGCGAGAACCTGTACGGAATCCATCGCTTTACCGAGTTGCTCAATGCTGATGCTGTGGACATCATCCAGCCCGATCTTCTCTGTTGCGGCGGACTTCTCGAAGCAAAGAAGATCGCCGCCGTTGCTGAAGCACACTACGTGACAGTCGCTCCTCACAATCCGCTCGGACTGCTATCGACCGCCGCCGGAGTACACCTCGCTGCCTCCATCAACAACTTCTCGATACTCGAATGGCACGGAGACCATCTCAAGAAGAAGTCGGAGTTCATCAACGAGGAATGGGTTCCGGTTAACGGCTATTTCGAATTACCGACCAAACCTGGAATCGGAATGAGCCTGAACCACGAAGTGATCTCGGTCAACCCACCGCAGCACTGGGACCGTGGGTTCGCCACGTATGAAGACGGCTCACCGGGTTTTCTGTAACCGAACAATCCCACTCTCAAACTCTCTCCCTGCCAGGTAAGGAGAGATGATCAGGAATAAAAACCAGATGAAGATCACCAATATCGAATGCCTGGTTGCAGCTGGCGACGACGGCTCAAACCTCGTTTATGTTCGCACCAACACCGATGCCGGGATACACGGTGTCGGCGAGATCTATCACGTGGGCCCGGACATGGCGTCGCCTCGCTGGGTCGAGTACTTCGAAGAGCAGCTGATCGGCCGTGACCCGACCGAGATCGAACGCAACTGGGCACTCTGCTACCAGGGAGCGAGATTCCCTATGGGCTCGTCAGGTATGGCAGCACTCTCCGCCATCGACCAATCACTTTGGGACATTACAGGCAAGGCGCTGGACAAGCCGGTCTATGACCTGATGGGCGGGCGCGTTCGAGACAAGATCCGGGCGTACCACGGGATTCACGGGACGACGACGCAAGACATTGCAGACGACGCCAAGAAGTACGTCGATCAGGGCTTCACTGGTCTGAAGACGAGTCCGCTACCTCCGAACTGGCGAGAGATTCTATGGAACGATGCGGTACATATCGCCGTCGAGCGCTTCGGTGCAATACGGCAAGCTGTCGGTGAAGATATTGACGTAGGTTTCGACGCGCATGCAGCCTTGTTTGAGCCTGTCCGCGTGCTTGAACTGACAGACGCTCTCATGGAGTTTCGGCCGTGGTTCATGGAAGAGCCGCTGCGTATGGAAAACCGGCACGAGATGGGTGTGCTGCGAGAAAAAATGCCGTGCGCGATTGCAACTGGTGAGTGCCTGTACACCCGGTTCGAACTGTGGGATCTGGTGCGTGAGGGCGGAGTCGACATTCTTCAGCCGGATGTGTGCATAGTCGGTGGACTGTCGGAGATGCGGAAGATCGCGTTCATGGCCGAAGCGCACGACCTGGTAGTAGCGCCGCACAACCCGATGGGCCCGCTGGCAACCCGGGCCAACCTGCACTTCGATGCGGCGACCAGCAATTTCTTAGTCCAGGAATACCGTGATCCATCACCTGTGGAAGCCATCAGCGTGACACCGGTTGCAAAACCGGTAGACGGATATTTCACAATTCCCGAAGGTCCGGGTCTCGGAATTGAACTGGTCGATTCCGAACTTTCTTCACGCCCTTACAAGGCACCGTGGCACCGCGGAGACCGGGTAAATCCAGATGGTTCGATAGCATTTATTTAAGCGCGATTTTTGAGTTCGGGAGGCTGAAACAGAATCGCGGAAGGTGGTTGCAACCTGCGCTGCACGGTACAGGATGCTTTAACTTGATTCTGTTGGATTTGCGCTGGCATTAGACCGAGCGCAGGCGATACATCAAAATTTCGGATCTTACTGAACATGAAAAATGACCTGCTAAACGTGCTGGTTTGCCCGAACTGCAAACATAGACTTGAACTAAAGAATCCGGAAACGCGTGGCGGCGAAATCGTCTCTGGTGAACTTCAGTGCCAGAACTGCCACAACCTTTACAGAATCTCGGACGGCATTCCCGATCTGCGATTGCCGTCTCGGAATCCTGATCAAACAGCAAGTTCGCCTCACTAGCATCTGACGCTTCTCCAATCGGTCGGCTCCGCCTTTGAGAGATGTGAGGTTCCCCACACTACCGCGCAACCTGTTCGGGCTAGGCTGAACGCGAGGTTCAATCCGCTCTCTGTCTAGCCGAATCTAGTTGCACCATGGCCGTCTCTCAGAAAAAGCTGTACACAACTGGCGCGAAACCGGTCTCGGCCGAAACGCTCAACAGCATCCAGGTGCATCTCCACCACGCCATCGAAGTAGTTTGGCTAATTGCCGCATTCCTGGTTCCGCTGATCGTTCTTTCGGAGAACGGCTTTTCATCATTCACCGAGCTTCCAAAAATCGTTCTGATGCGGTCGCTCGCAGGTACCGGACTCATTCTCTGGTTGGCGGCATTGGCAATGGGAGTCGCAGCGAAGCAGTCTGGCGCGGGTACTACCGAATCGTCGTCAAAGGTCACCTCGCTTCGTAGACTGACCCGATCTCATCCGATCGAGGTATCTGCTGGCCTGATCCTAATCGTCACCACCATCTCGGCACTGCTATCGGTTCAACCGCTGGTCAGCACACTAGGTGCCGATTGGGGACGAGATGGCTATGATCTGCACACCACAGCGTCGTACATCATCCTGTTCTTCCTGGCGGCATCCAGGATCAAATCTCAAGATCAGATACTCAGGCTCTGGGCGACCATTTCTATCGCCGGTCTGATGGCAGCACTGATCGGGATAGCCCAGCACTTCGCTCTGTCACCGTTCGGTATTTCGGGTACATATCAGCACCAGCGTGTTACTGGGACGGTTGGAAATCCGCTGTTTCTCGGAGCGTTGCTGAACGTCACATTGCCGCTAGGTGCCGCGTTCGCCATCGCCGGTGCCACAGGTGTCGTCAAGTGGTTCGGCTCTTCGAGAATCTGGTGGGGAGTGTTAGCGCTGGTCGTGTTCATACACATCTACGCAGCTCTGTTCACCGCGTCTCGCGGACCCTGGCTCGGAATGGCGGCGGCGATCGTCGTGTTGATCGTTCTCACCGTAAAAGCCGTTGGTCTGAAAAACGCTGCGTTAGCCGCAGTGTCGATGTTTATCGGGGTGGGGGCGGCACTGCTGATTGTCATTGGGCCTGCCGCGTCAGGTATCGAAGCGTTTGCTGTTTCAGAACAGCAAGAACTTTTTAACGAGCGCGTCGCCAACGGTACAGATTCGACCATTGCCGGTACTGCTCCATCGAGCGCCTCGGATGTAATAGGTCAACGGGGCAAGCAGGGCACGATCGGTACACGCCTGACCATTTGGGAAGCTGCCGGAGATATCACCCTGGAACGGCCGTCTCTTCCTGAATCGAACAATGCGCCGTGGATAGTCCGCCAGATCTTCGGACACGGGCCTGACACGTTCCGGTTCGTCTTTCCGACGAGAGCCCCAGGCGAGCTAATGGGGACTCTCACCAGCGCAGTCCACAATGATGCTCTGAACCGGTTGGTAGAGATCGGGGTTGCAGGGGTGCTTGCATACGCTTCGCTGCTATTTGCTGCGGGATTTGTGATCTGGAAACTGATCGTTCGATCAGCGGGTCAACATTCCTTCCTGATAACTTTGTTCGCCGTTGGTGCAGGTTC
>JAJCYX010000188.1 GCA_029262715.1 Chloroflexota bacterium | reverse complement strand
ATCGGCACCTTCCCAGAGACTACTTGTTCCCAGCGCAACCACATCGTTCTCCTCGGCCAGCGTCCGCATGATGCGATGCGGCGGGCCATCGTGCCCCTGCCCAATAACCTTGATTCCCAGTTGTGCCAACGGTCCGACAAGCGCTTTCCGTGCCGCTTCTAGCGCCGAATTTGACGTAAACAGGGCCAGCGTTCGACCTCGAACACCCCTGGCTACTGACTCGATGGCCGCCGCAACGCCCTGCGCATATCCCGTTCCTCCGGGCTCGGAAATGTCCTCAGGCACCGCAACCAGTGCGGCCTGCCGGTAATCGAACGGCGAGCCCAGCGAAAGCTCTCCCGCATCGTCCAGACCGACCGATGATGTGATCCGCTCGAAGCTACCGCCGTAACTGAGCGTAGCGCCTGTCAAGATCGTCGTTGTATCGCGCTGGAAAAGCTGTTCACGCAGAATCGGACTCACGTCCAGCGGAGCGCCGTTGACTTCGACCGCCCGTCCACCCCCGATCACACTCAGCCAGTAGACGAAGCCGGTCTCGGGTTCAATAATCGCCTGCCGCAACCCTTCGTGCGCGGTCGTAATCGACTCGTACACTGCCGAAAAGTTCAGCACGGCAGCACTATCGTCGCCAGCGCTTTCGCCGATCGCATCCTTGCGCGCCAGCATTCGTCCCATCCCTGCGGCCGCCTCGCCAAGCGCTGTGACTAGGTTGTCGCCGGTCTCCGCAACCGGCCCCCACTGCGGAAGCTCCCGCACAGCATCGGTAAGCCGCACGTCATTGCCCATCGTGTGCTTCGAAACAAACTGAGCAAACTCTGATATCGCCCCGAAACTGTCGGCAGCCAATTCTGAAGCGCGAGCAGTCGAAGCCATCGCCTCCTGCATCATCTGGGGAATCGGATTGAGCGCAGAGTTCGCTCCAGACGCTGCCTGCAACGCGGTGCCGTATGCCGCGATGGCACCGCTATCGCCGAGGGCCAGTGAAAGATCTGCACCTAACTGGTTCTGACGCACTGAGATGCCAAGGTGCCGTGTTGCAGCGTCCTGTAAGTGATGCGCCTCATCTACGATCAGAACGTCGTGATCTGGCAGCAGCCCGCCACCCATCGCGATGTCCGACATCAGCATTGCGTGGTTGATCACCACGATGTTCGATGTTGCCGCTTCGGATCGAGCTCTTCGTAGGAAGCATGGCCCTTCCTGTGGCGGGCAACCGGCGGCTCCCTGTGCGGAGAATCGAGTGAATATGCCGCCGTCTCGGCCGAGAGCCAGTTCTGCACGGTCGCCGTTCTTCGTCTCCTGCAGCCATACCAGCAACTTCGCAAGTAACCCAGCCTCCCGCTCGTCAGGCTGGGTTGTGTTTACGCCGTACGACCAACGTCGAAAGCAGAGATAATTGGCGCGACCCTTCAGTTGTGCACTCTTCAGCGGTTTACCGGCAGGGTCGAGCTCTTTCAGAACGTCAGCGACGATGCCGAGGTCCTTGTTGAGGAGCTGCTCCTGCAGGTTGATGGTGTTCGTTGAGACGATGACCCGGGAGTTGCTGCGCATTGCGTGCAACGCGGCAGGGACCAGGTATGCGAGCGACTTCCCGACACCTGTCCCCGCTTCGACGATCAGATTTGTCTCCTGCTCAATGGCATCGGCGACAGCCTCGGCCATCTGCACCTGTTCAGGCCGGGCCTCGTGGTCGGGAAGCAATCGAGATAGTGCACCGTCGTCGGAAAAGATGCCGTTCACGGTTTCGACAAGGGTTTCAGCGATTTCTGCATCTGCCGCAGACGTAGCAGCTTGCCGTGCCGCCCCGTTGGAGCGACTTCTCAGCCGGGTTGAAAGCTCCATCAGGTCAACGCCAGATGGTCCCGTTGTAGCCTTTCGCCGTTCAGCGGGCATCCCTTCGAGGACCTGTGCTGCAAGCGGACCCATCGTCCACCTGCTTGAGATACCCAGGCGGCGCATCACCTCAAGCGTCCCGGCGTCCATCTTCTCGAACTTCTCGAGCAGGATCAGGAACAGATCACGGGTCGCCAGTGCGTCGGAAAGCGCACGGTGCGGGTTGTCGTGTACGAGGTCGAATCGCTCAGACAACCTGCCGAGGCCGTATTCGGGACCGCTCGGAAGCACTATGCGCGCCATCTCAGAAGTGTCATACGACCCGCCATTGAGTTTGATGCCATTGCGGCGTAGGAACGAAGCGTCGAATCCTACGTTGTGGCCGAGAATGGCGTGCGACCCGATAAAGTCGGCCAGCATCGGCTGCACGCGTTCCCATTCTGCGCCGCGGTCAACATCATCCTGCGTGATGCCGGTGAGATCGACAATGAAGCTGGACAGCTTGCGGTGCGGGTTCACCACGCTCGAAAACCGGCCAAGCTCCTCCCCGCCCCTGAACTTCACCGCTCCAACTTCAATGATCGCCTCCCTTGCAGGGTCAAGACCGGTCGTCTCAAGATCGATAGCGATGATCGTCTCGTTGGATAACGAGGTGAGGTTTCGATTCTGGCTGGCAGTGGTCAAATTGCGGTTCTCTAGTTGCGTGCGGCCCGAGCTTATTGCCGACAGAAGTATGTCATCACCCAGCGGCTGCAGCCGCGTTTTCGTTGTGTCATCTCGTCCGAAGCCGAGAGATCTGAGCGGCAAGCTGCGGTTCCTGAGCGGAGTCACAGGATCTCTCGCGGAATGACATCTCTTGCCGGGGGTCACCAGTTTCCTACAACGGCAGCCACAACGGGAAGAACCTGTCACGGCCACGTACCTCGTAGTATGAAGAC
>JAJCYX010000187.1 GCA_029262715.1 Chloroflexota bacterium | reverse complement strand
AAGTGGCTGGCGGTTCCATCGCCACAAGCGCGAGCAACTGAAGCAGATGGCTCTGGATCATGTCACGCAGCACACCCGCCTTGTCGTAGTAACCGGCACGCCCCTCCGTGTCGAGACTCTCCATGACCGAGATCTGCACGTGGTCAACGTAGTTTCGGTTCCACAACGGTTCAAAAATGGTATTGGCAAACCTGAATATCATCAGGTTTTGCACAGTCTCTTTGCCGAGGTAGTGGTCGATTCGGAACACCTGTGACTCGTTGAGTACAGAATGAACAACTTCGTTGAGTTGCTGTGCCGACTTCAGATCCGTACCAAAGGGCTTCTCAATCACCACTCGTCGAGTGCCCTTAGTCTCATCAAGCATTCCGCATTTGCCCAGGCCTTGCAGCGTGTCCGCGTAGAGTGAGGGTCCTAGCGCGAGGTAGTACAGGCGATTGTCTTCGCCGCCGTCGGAGCAGTATTCGGAAACGGTCTGGTCAATCGCAAGCAGCGAGTCGTCATCTGTTGAGCTGCCGGAAATGTATGTGACTTTCGACGAGAACTCGGCCCAGTCTTTCCTGTCATCATCGGACATATCGCCTACGCCGTCGGCAAGCGACTGGATAAACGTTTCATCGTCCATTTTCGACCTTGCCACTCCGACGAAATGACACATCTGTGGTAATGCGCCGGTCCTGTGGAGATGGAACAGTGCCGGTGCAAGCTTCCGCTTTGTTAGATCTCCGGATGCGCCGAAGATGACTATAGTCAGGCGCTCACTTTCGGAAGAGTTATTGGCCATCGCTTTTCCTGACCGCGTGACCGCCAAACGCGTTTCGCATGGCTGCCAACGCTCGGCCGCCGAGTGGGTTTTCCTGTCGAGACCTGAACCTCATCTGCAGAGCGAGCGCAATCACCGGTGCCGGCACTGCCAGCTCGACCGACGCGTCGACGGTCCAACGACCTTCTCCGGAGTCGTCCACATATGACGTTAGATTCTCCAGTTTCGGGTCGTCTGAGAACTCATCTGCCGTCAGTTCGAGCAACCACGAGCGAATTACGGAGCCATACTTCCAGTTTTCGGCAATTGGGCCGAGATCGAGGCCAAACTCCTCTTTTGCGGCCAGAAGTTCGAAGCCCTCCGCGTATGCCTGCATCAGGCCATACTCGATGCCGTTGTGGACCATCTTCACATAGTGCCCAGAGCCCGATGGTCCGACGTGTAGACCGCCGTCGTTCTCGGGAGGAGCCAGCGTCTTGAAGATCGGCCGATTACGGTCGTATGCATCTCGGTCCCCGCCAATGGTCAGGCAGTAGCCGTTATCAAGGCCCCAGACGCCACCACTCGTTCCACAGTCCAGGTAGTCGATGCCGTGCCCCGCCAGCATCTCGCCCCGCCGCATGGTCTCTTTGTAGTTTGAGTTGCCGCCGTCAATAACCGTGTCACCAGCTTGCAATATCGGTGCCAGGCTCTGGACAGTTTTTTCTGTGACCTCACCAGCAGGAACCATTACCCAGACCGTTCTTGGGGCGGCAAGTTGGCTCGCCAGCTCCTGAAGAGACGCTGCACCCGAAGCTCCTGCGCTGCTTAGTTCTGCGACAGCATCCGGGTTTGGGTCGAATGCGACAACATCATGTCCATCTAGCAGCAGTCGCTTCGCCATGTTGCCACCCATGCGGCCAAGCCCGACCATTCCAACTTGCATATGACTTCTCCAGACTGTTAGTGGGCGATCGTGAACAGGGATTTTGGTGTTGCTAGTCGATATTTAGATGCGCCAAATTGGATTGGGCGCAAGTGATCAAAAATCTGAGCGATGCGAGGTTAACAGTCTCAGCCAGCGATGCGCCGGGCAACGGTCTTGTCTAGGTCGGCAGGATCCCAAACGATCCACTGAGGATCTAGCTCAGTTTCAAGGCGTAGCGCGGCTGTTGAAAATTCGGTCGCCACGCACAGCCACCTGGCCCCTGATGCAGCGGCGGCGTGCGCGCCTCGGGGTGAGTCTTCGATGATTAAGGTCTGTGAAGGCTGCGAATTCAGACGGCCCATGGCGAGCATGAACGCGTCCGGCGCCGGTTTAGGAAGTGCCACATCGTCGACACCGACCACGGTTTCAGCCACGTCCGACAGTCCGATCGCCTCGATCACTCGACGCGCCTCCTCAGAAAATGACATCGTGGCTACGCCGACATTGAGGCCCTCGGTAGACGCAGTTCGGGCGAGCCTAATGTTGTCTTCGTATACGAGCTTCGTGAGGTTCTCTGGAGTGCCATAACTGCGACGGTACAAGGCCATGCGCATTCGATGGAGCGCGTTTTCGTACGCTTCGCCCGGCTCTGATCTCAAGTGCTTATGCAGAGAAAACCGATCGATCATGGCCTTGCAAACAGCGATATCTGTCGCACCGACGATAGAGCGATAGAGATCAATGGCCTCTGGGGCAGGTGAACCGCGTCCCGTCAAATCACCCACAAGCTCTGCGTACGCCTCAGCCTTCAGATGTTCCGTCTCGACGAGAGTGCCATCAAGATCGAAGATGACTGTCCGGATCGGGCTATCTTCAAACATCAGCGCAACAACGTGATGACAGACAAGCTCACTTCAGCCATCTGTCGGCCCATCTGAGTCCTCCAACGGTGTCGTTCGCAGGATGGTACTCACACCCAACCCAACCGCGGTAGCCGATCTCATCGAGATATGGAAGCAGGTAGTTGTAGTTGATTTCGCCTGTGCCTGGCTCGTGACGTCCCGGTGTGTCTGCAAGCTGAATGTGGGCAATCAGGTCCAGGTTTTCTTTGACCGTGGGGGCCAGATCGCCTTCCATGATCTGCATGTGATAGAAGTCGTACTGAATGAACAGATTGCTGTGGCCGACCTCTTCGATCAGGCTGCGTGTCTGTTCAGTGGTGTGGATGAAGAATCCAGGCTGATCTCGAGTGTTTATCGCCTCGATCAGCCCTTTTACACCGACCTTCTCGAGTTCATCCGCTGCGTAGCGAAGATTAGACACCAATGTGGCGCGCGCTTCGCTCTCGGAGACATCTGAAGGCAGCGGTCCTACTCCGAGATTCACGCCAAGACAGCCCAGCGCCTTCGCGTATTCGACGCCCTGCGAGACGCGTTCTTTGTAGAGATCGGTCCGATCTGGCCGCAGAGGGATATTTCCCTGTCCCGTGTCAGGATCTGACATCGGCATGTTGATGATGATGTGGCGAAGCTCGTGTCGCTCGAGCCGCTCGACAATTCGCTCTGCCGAGATCGAGTAGGGGCTCTGTAGTTCGACGCCCTTGAACCCTGCTTTAGCCGCAGCATCGTACCGGTCAAGCACATCCAACTCGTTGAACATGAACTGGAGATTGGCTTCAAGTCTTGGCATATGAGTGAGTACGCGCCGATTGGGAGACAGTGCGGAAAATGGGAGCGAAAACTAGTATCGGCGCCTGTCGCAGCGATGCAACAAGAGTTGAGTATTCGTCAGGCGTCGATCTGCGAGATGGCGACGAGCACCAGGACGATAGAGATGATGAACGAGAGAATCACCATCGCGGTGACCATCTGCAGCTCCTTCTAATCAATGGTTAATCGGCCAATTCTGATTTACGGACCGCCGCAGCGCCCGAAAACCTGCAAAGGATACCTTGTCAGTGTCTCAGATGCGAGGGAGATTGAGCACTTACCTGAGTTGATGCGCGTCGCAACAGATTACGGTGAGACGTACTCGTTTGCCCACGACAGGCCGGTTACCGTGTTACCGGCAGGTTTGTATTCACATCCAACCCAACCGTCGTATCCGTTCTTATCGAGATGGCGCAACAGGTTGGTGTAGTTGATCTCGCCAGTTCCAGGCTCGTTTCTCCCCGGATTGTCCGCAATCTGAATATGCCCAATACTCGTCAGGTTTGCATCGATTGTCCGAGTGAGATCGCCTTCCATGATCTGCATGTGGTAGACGTCGTACTGGAGCTTCAGGTTCGCCGGGGAACCAGCCGCCTTGATCAGCGAGAGAGCGTGATTTGTGCGGAACAGGAAGAACCCTGGAGCATCAACCGTGTTTAGAGGCTCAATCAGGACGGTAATTCCGTGTGGAGCCGCCTCTGCAGCCGCGAACTTCAGGTTCTCGATCAGAAC
>JAJCYX010000186.1 GCA_029262715.1 Chloroflexota bacterium | reverse complement strand
ACCCCACCGAATGTACCTGGGCCTGTCGGGCTGGCGCTGTTCGGGCTTGTCGGCAACTGTCGACTGTCGAGAGCGCGGTGCGCCGTTCTGGCTGTTGTTTCGATCACTATTTGGGACGCTTCGTGGCGCTTCGGCTTCACGACGTTCAACAACTGGAGGCCGAGTGCGCTTGACTACGGCGTCGCGTCGCCTGGGCAGTCGCCTGCGAGAGCCTGAATCGGTCTCACGGTTGTCTCGCTGTTGGTCGCTGTTTCGACTATAGGAGGGGTCGTCTCGTTCTGATGAGTCGCGGTTCTGCCGTGACTGTGCAGCGTTTCGAGTGTCGGATTCGTTGTGCATATATGTCCATGATACTCGCCACAGGCTATGGAATACGAGGTGGCAGGCCACATTTGTCGCGTGCGACGTTTTCTGATGGTGGCTGATCATCCCGTCTTCGCAACTCGTCCGTATTGCGGCTCGCCGTGTTTTCGGTCGCATGCGATGTTTTCTGATGGTGGCGGGTGATCCCTTCCTGGCAGCGAGTTCGTGTTGAGTGGGGTGTTAGAAGGCGGGCTACGTCCCGCTTTTCTTGTTCGCTGTATCCGCGTGTTCGTGCATAGAACTGTGGGTAACAGGCATCATCTTGGGAGGAAACGCAGGCGGCACGCAATATTGCCTGGCCTGTGGTGAGCCGTGTTCAGGAAACACCGGCTGCCTGCGCGGAAGACCTGTGAAACACCGAAAAACGCAGCTTGCTGCCGCCGCCGCTTGATGAGACAGACAACTTTGCAAATTTCTCAACATACTCAGAACACTGCAATCGAGCTGTGTGAGGCGGTTCGCACAGTCTCCAGCTTCAGCGCGGTGATAGTGCTGTTGCAGACCGAGGATGGAGCGAACCTTCAGCCAGCGGGATGGCTGTTGGGAGGCGGAGTTCCGGGCGAAGCGGAACTTACAGAAGCGGCTGCCGGAGACGGTCCGGGTGCCAGGGCTCTGGCGCTGGCAGTGACGCTTGTGTACAGCGAAGACGACAATCCGGAGGCCGAATTACCGCTCTGGGCGACGGCCCGCGGGTTCACAACTGGGATCGTCATCCCACTTCTGAAACACGGTCGACCGTTCGGTGCGGTGTATGCATTGAGACGAGATCTTCAGCCGCCTTCTGCAACCGAGATCAACCTGACTGAACTGGCAGTAGTTCACGGTGGGCGCACGCTGCCGGTGCTGGCAAAGAATGACCTTGCGGATGACGGCGAAGCGGAAGAGATGGCGGGCTTCTCACCTGCGGTATACGAATCGGTGCGAGACCTAACGCCGTTGCGGTTCGACGGGTTGCAGATCGACCCTGTGCGAGAGCAGGTCCGTCTCGGTGACGTGGATGTCTCGCTTTCGAGAACCGAGTTCCTGATGTTGTACACGCTGGGCAGACAGCCGAACGAGATTGTGCCGCACCACGTGTTGCTGGAGATCTGCTGGCCGGATGATTTCCCGGCTCTCAGTGCAGTTGACGCTACGGTGTATCGCCTGCGCAAAAAGCTTTCGCTCGGTGCGAGTAACGCCGGCAAGCAGCGGGTGAAGACGGTGCGCGGCAAGGGCTACATGCTGTCAGCGGGAATTTAAGCCCGCCGCACCTCTTAGTCCGGTTGGGTCGGAGAGTTCTCCGATACCGCCAGCGACTCTCTGATCCATCGTTCGTAGATCGGCCTCTGCCCTTCCGGGAAGTCGACCAGTTCCAGCACCATTTCAGGCGCCACTGTCCGCCTGTGCTTGATCTCGTGTTCGGGCTCCCAGGGGTTTAGCGAGACTGTGGCGACCCAGACTGATCTGATGAGAACGATCCCTTTTTCGGGGCCTGAGCGGCATTCGACGCTGACGAAGCCGAGCAGCGTTGCCTTGCCGACGGTGGCGCAAACCTCTTCGAGCACTTCACGATCGAGCGTCGCTCGCCAATCCTCGCCCTGTTCCGGACGGCCGCCCGGAACCTCCCACGATTTGCCGTCGGCGCTACCAATGACCGTTTCGACGTCGCCATGGTTGCCCGTGCGATGGAGCAGGCAGATCGCCGCCGAGCCGTGCGATCTGATTTTGCCGCCAAGAGCGGGTTCTCTTTCCGGTGGGAACCACACAGCAACGTACTCCTGGCCATCTTCATGGAAGTAGTGGAGTTGCTGGCCGTTCCGGGCCGATGTGACCTCATCCGTCATTTCAGGCTCCCGCTCTAAGGCAATCGGTCGTCCTGCGTCACTGTGTACTGCCAGTCGTCTCGGGTCAGGCCGTTGCGGTCCCAGGCCACGCTTCCGCCCTTGATGGTGATCTCCGGCTCCAGCCTGTGCCCTGCCCGCCTGACACGATTGCCAGACGAGCCGTTGTCGGTGAAGCCAAGGCCGTCATCGGCATGCGTTCGAGCCTGACGCAGCACAGCAACATCGGCGATGCCAGCAACGCTCAAGGTCCCCAGCTCAGGGTGACCGATCTTCTGCGCAGGTCGCCACGTTGACATCTCAACAACATCTGCCAGCGGCACTCCGCACACCAGCATCTTGCTCATCGTCTCCGGCATCGTCGCCTGGTTGGTCAGGTAGCTGTGGCGATGCAGGTCCGTGCTAATGGTGTCGGGCAGGAAACCCTGGTCAACCGCTGCCTGCGCAATGCGCCACGAGAAGCTGCCAGCGCCATGACCAACATCGAACAGCACACCGCGATCGCGCGCTTTAAAGAAATACTCGCGCACCTTGTCGTTTGCGTCGGTCATTGGCTTGCTAACGGCATAGCAATGAGTGACGATGTCTCCGTCTCGCATGTGCTTCAGAATCATCTCGTCCATAGGTCGAGAGGCGCTCGGCGACTGATCGACCATCACAAATGTACCGGTCCGCTTTGCCGCCTCAACGCCGCGGTCGAGAGGTTCCCAGTCGGGCCCTCCATAGTGAGCGACCTTGACCCCAACGATCAGGTCGGGGCGCTGAGCGATCTTGTTTTCCGTCAACTCGGCGCTCATGCCTTCGAGGTCCTGCTCAGGCTCGCCAACCATCCCCTCACCTGCGATGTTGAGGAGTGCGAACACGCGGGTGGTCGAACGAGAGATTACGGTTTCGTTGAAGTGGTCAAACGTGAGGTGACCTGAACCTCCGGCGTCGACCGCTGTTGTGACGCATGTGGAGAGGCATAGCGGGTCTGGCTGGATAGCACCGAAGTAGCCAAAGAAGTGCGCGTGGAGGTCAATGAGGCCGGGCGTGACGATCATGCCGCTGACGTTTGCGGTGCGGCGGGCGAGTGACGGCGAGATCTCGGGCTCGACCGCTGCAATAACGCTTCCCGAAATGGCGATGTCGCGCTTTTCGCCACTGATCCCGTTTGCCGGGTCGTAGACGGTTCCGCCATGAAGCAGCAGATCGTAGATCGGGCTATTTGATGTTGTCATTTGCCAATTCCAATCGTTCTAGTTCGCGCTCTGGCTCGTGTTTTTGTCTGGGTTTCTTTCGGAGGTGAGTTTACCGAAGCTATGCGTTCGGTGGCGCGCATTTCCCGAGTTCAAGCGCTGTTTGTGCCTGTGTTTGCCCATTCGCACTCGCTACGACACGACGCTGGTAATTCAGGTCTGAAGCAGCGAGCTGCTTACCGTCCTTTAACAATGCGGCGCTCTAATAAGTAACGATGCCGCCAGCCTGCGCCGCACTTTTGTTCAACGAGCAGGTTTACAGCAGGTTGCGGATACCGTTTCGAACGACTGAGAATTGGAAAATCCAGGAGATATCGAAAACATGCAAGGTCAACCACTGACCGGCCGGATGAAAACGCACAGATTCTGGTGGATGGCCGCCGTACTTGCGGCGCTCAGCATTGCCGCAGTTGCATGCGGAGGTAGCGACTCTGACTCGACATCAAACGGCGGAGGCACTTCTGACCCGGTGAAACTTTCCGGGACTATCCAGATCGACGGCTCGTCAACCGTTTTCCCAATCTCGCAGGCCGTGGCTGAAGAGTTCAGGGCTGATGGAAACAGCGGTGTTCAGATCGTGATCGGAGTCTCTGGCACCGGCGGTGGCATGAAGCGGTTCACCGAAGGCGACACGGACATCTCGAACGCCTCCCGCCAGATCAAGGACTCGGAAGCGGAAGACGCGGTCGAAAACGGCATCGAATACACCGAGTTTCGAGTTGCACTGGACGGTCTTTCAATCGTCGTAAACCGGGACAACGACTTTGTTACCTGCCTGACGACGGCCGAGTTGAACAAGATCTGGGAACCGGGTTCAGATGTCAACAACTGGAACCAGGTGCGTGACAGCTTCCCTGACAGATCGATCCGGCTGTACGGACCCGGAACCGCCTCGGGCACTTTCGACTATTTCACCGACGAGATCAACGGCGAAGAGGGTGCGACTCGACCTGACTACTCGCCATCTGAGGATGACAACGTGCTGGTTCAGGGGATTTCCGGCGACCGCAACTCCCTCGGCTACTTCGGCTACGCGTATTACATCGAGAATGCGGACAAGTTGAATCTTGTTGGAGTGGACCACGGCAACGGCTGCATTGAGCCGACCGACGAGACGATTAACAATGGAACGTACGCTCCGCTTTCCCGCCCTCTGTACATCTACGTGAACAACGAGTCGATGGAGAAGCCCGAGGTGAAGGCGTTTTTGGAGTACTACATGGAGAATGCGCCGGAGCTCTCCATAGAGGTCGGCTATGTGCCTCTGCCAGCCAGCATCTACGAGGAGAACCTGGCGGTGATTCGATAAGAGGGATTGGCGCAGGGTTGAGTTCGGTGCCGATTGGTTTTTACGGTCCCCAGTTCTACAAACCGTCGGCAATAGCAGCTCCGCAAGCCATCAAGCAGGGCCGCTTCGCGTCTGTCAGAGGATTTTGGAGTGGATAGAGAGGCGAGCACCGGAGAAATCTTCAATCATTCGGCTCTCCAGCAAACGTCTCTCTCTCTCTTTGTAAGAGGTTCTTAAGGTTTTTCGGCGGTCGCTGCTAGAGATTCGGGCATGATCTATCGTGGGCAGATGCTTCGCATTCATCCCTTAGACCACTGGAGAGCGTTGTGCGAAAACTGTTTGTGTTGATCGTTCTGTTCGCGTCGGCAGTTGCGTGCGGCAGCGAAGTTGCGGCAACAGGTGCGGTCGATGTTGTAACTGAACCGACGGTAACTCCGACTATAGCTGCAACTGTCCAGGCAACTGCGACTATCGCTGCCAGTCAGCCGGATGCGCCGGCCCAGATCGGAGTCGATGAGCAGAAGATCAAGGACCTCCAGTTCCGGCTTTCCGAACTCGAACGACTTCTTTCGGCGGGCGATGGCATGTTTTCTCTGGAAGATGATCTTGCGAATGCAGACGGTCGTCTGCGCGCCCAGCAGCGTTGCATCAACGCACTAGTTCTGGCTGCGGGCGCACATCAGCATAGGTCTGACATTGGACGTGGTATATCGGGGCCGGGGCAGTTCGCGACGTTCGACCTGCTAGATCTAGATTCGACGTCACACGCAATCATGCTCGCCGTCGAATGCGGACCGTCGGTTGACGAGTCACTGATTGCTCAACTGGCAGACGACTATGGTATTGAGTTGAAGTAGTTCAGCCCAGCGGCCGACAGCAATTCGTCTGGCGCCGCTTACAAACTGGTACTGTGCCGACCGATCTCAGCGGTTAACATGGGAGATAGATCGTCTGTGTGCGCTCATCTGATGCACACCGGCTTCTCCGCACAGGCAACAGCGCTTTTGGCAACCGTCCAGAAAGCCGCATGCCAATCGTCTAGTTGGGCTCGTAGCTCAGTGGTAGAGCATCGGACTTTTAATCCGCTGGTCG
>JAJCYX010000185.1 GCA_029262715.1 Chloroflexota bacterium | reverse complement strand
TTGCAACGCAAAGCAAGTCCGCCAACAGGCGGTTTCTCTGCGAGCGAGGCGAATCTCGACTACTCGGCGTCTGGGGTTTCTATTGCCCAACCGAAAATTGGTCAACCGTTCATACCGAACATGACCCGTGACTACTACGACAGCATGATCGAGACCTCAAGGCGTTACATCTTCGAAGGTGAGATCATCCAGGCTGTTGTTTCGCAACGGCTTGCTCGTCGAACACCCGTTGCTCCGTTCGATCTGTACCGCTCGCTGCGCGCCGTGAACCCGTCGCCATACATGTTCTTCCTCGACCTGGACGGCTTCCAGATTGTCGGAGCATCACCCGAACTACTCGCTTCGGTCATTGATGGCGAAGTGGCTGTTCATCCGATCGCAGGCACGAGACCTCGTGGTAATACTCCGGAAGAGGATGACGCTCTGGAGAGGGAGCTGTTGACCGATGAGAAAGAGATTGCAGAGCACG
Source organism: Chloroflexota bacterium (assembly GCA_029262715.1). Classification (GTDB taxonomy): domain Bacteria; phylum Chloroflexota; class Dehalococcoidia; order Lucifugimonadales; family Lucifugimonadaceae; genus JAJCYX01. The sequence goes on along the minus strand of JAJCYX010000185.1, from coordinate 3,150 downwards.
TGATGTTGTTGGACCTCGGCCGCAACGACGTTGGTCGTGTGTCCAAACCGGGCACGGTCAAGGTCGAACAGCAGCTCGAGGTTGAACGCTACTCGCACGTGATGCATATCGTCTCTCATGTGACGGGACAGCTGGCAGACGGCTACGACACGTTCGATGCTCTAAAGGCGGCGTTTCCGGCAGGTACCGTTTCAGGCGCCCCAAAAGTGCGGGCGATGGAAGTGATTGCTGAGCTTGAGCCGCAGAAGCGCGGGCCTTACTCGGGCGCGGTCGGCTACTTCAGCTACACGGGCAACATGGATACGGCGATCGCTCTGCGCACGATGGTGCTGAAGGACGGCGTTGCGTATCTACAAGCTGGTGGCGGTATCGTGGCAGACAGCGTTCCGCAGACAGAGTACGAAGAGACGCTTCACAAGATGGGCGCTCTGATGCGGGCCATTGACCACGCCGAGGAGAGCTTCGTTGAGCCGGGCTAGTTCGTGGGATGATGTATTCAATCGAACAACGGCCAGACCCATTGGATAATTAAGCAATGCTTTTGCTGATCGACAACTACGATAGCTTCACCTACAACCTGTTCCAGTACCTATCTGAACTGGGCGCAGATGTAGAGGTTGTGCGCAACGATAAAGCGACTGTTGAGGAACTGGACCTGAAACGGCCGGAACTGGTCGTTGTCTCGCCCGGGCCATCGAACCCTGACAACGCCGGAATATCTGTCGATGCGATTCGGCACTTTGCAGGCAAGGTTCCGGTTCTCGGCGTATGCCTCGGACACCAGTGCATTGGTGCAGCGTTCGGAGGCAAGGTCAGCGGTGCCGGAGAGATCAGGCACGGTAAAACATCGCTGATCCACCATGATGGCAAAGGCATCTACGAAGGCGTCCCTAACCCGTTCGAGGCTGTCAGGTATCACTCACTCGCCATCGAAAAGGACACGGTGCCGGACGAGTTCTACGTAACGGCGAAAACCGAAAACGACATCATCATGGGGATACGTCACAAGACTCTACCGATCGAGGGCCTGCAGTTTCATCCGGAATCGATCATGACGAAGCCGGGCAAGCAGATCTTGCAGAACTTCCTCAACCTGACGAAGCAGGCACAGGGGACTTAGGGGGTCAACAAATGGACATTAAGCAGGGCATACAGGCCATTGTTGATGGCGGTGCGGACCTTTCGCAGGATGAGGCTGCCGATGTGATGCGGCAGATCATGTCTGGCGAGGTGACGTCTGCGCAGTTCGGGTCGTTTGTCACGGCTTTGCGCATGAAAGGCGAAACACCGGAAGAGATCGCCGGAATGGCGCGTGTGATGCGAGAGGTTTCGCTCCATGTCAAAACGGATCTGCCGGTAATCGATACCTGCGGGACCGGGGGCGACAACAAGGGCTGGTTCAATATCTCTACGGCCGCTGCATTCGTTGTGGCCGGTGCCGGTGTTCCGGTTGCCAAGCACGGTAACAGGGCGATGTCTGGTTCCAGCGGCAGCGCAGACGCCCTCGAGGCGCTCGGTGTAAACATTGCGCTTTCACCGGAAGGCGTGAAGCGGTGCATCGAGGATGTCGGCATCGGATTCATGTTTGCCCAGGAGTTTCATCCCGCAATGAAGTTCGCTGGACCGCTGCGGCCCCAGATCGGCATCCGAACGGTGTTCAACCTGCTCGGTCCAATGACCAACCCGGCAGGAGCAACCAGGCAGGTGATCGGTGTTTCAGACCCGCAAACAGCCGAGAAGATCGCAAAAGCGCTCTCACTGCTGGGCACCGAGTCTTCACTGGTCGTGCATGCGGAATCGGGCGCGGACGAGGTTGATGTTGAAGGTCACACGCTGATTTACCAGGTGTCACCAGATGCGATGAAGCGCAGGCGCACGAGACCTGCCGATTTTGGTCTGCCCGAGGCCACTCGCGATCACCTTGTTGTGGGGAGCACGGACGAGAGTGTACGGCGAATTCGTGATGTGTTCGAGGGTAAGGGCGGAGGCCACAATGCACCGCCTTCTGTCGATCGATCTTCCTACACGGCAGTGGTGATCAACGCTGCCGCAGCGCTATATGCTGCTGGCAAGGCGGTGAGTTTCCAGGATGCGTGCCAGATGGCGCAGGACTCGATCAAGTCCGGGGCTGCGAAGACGAAGCTTGAGCAGTTAGCCGAACTCTCGCAGAGGCTGGAGTAACGGATGTCAAATTCCAGCAACAACAGCAATACAGAGACAGGAATTCTTGACCGAATAGTCGTTGCGCGGCGCGCTCGAATTGAGCAAGCGAAGAGCGAGCGTTCGTTGGCGGATGTGAAGGCATCACTCACAGACGCTGCACCGGTGACACCGTTCTACGAGGCTCTGTCCTCAAAACCGGGTATATCTGTGATTGCTGAGATGAAGAGATCGTCTCCTTCAGCAGGTTCACTGGACCCTGATCTCGACCCCGTGATGCGCGCCGGGATGTATTGCGAGGCAGGTGCCGCGGCGATCTCGGTTCTCACAGAGCCAGACTTCTTCGGAGGCTCAAACGCTGATCTACGCAAAGTCAAAGGCGTCACTGGTCAGCGTGGCGTCGCTGTATTGCAAAAAGACTTCGTTGTTGACGAATACCAGGTGTATGAAGCTCGATCAGCAGGTGCAGACGCAATACTTCTCATCATCGCAATTCTTGATCCAAGTACATACTCGAGTTTACTGGGACTGGCGGAAGACCTGGGTATGGCAGCCCTTGTAGAGGTCTTCGACGAGCCAGAACTTGAAGTTGCCCTCGCAGCCAACCCGAAGATAGTCGGAGTGAACAACCGAAACCTGAAGACACTGGAGACATCCCTTGGTGTGTTCGAGCAAATCTCCTCAAAAATTCCGTCAGACACTCTGAAGGTGGCTGAAAGCGGCATGAAAAACGCCCATGACGTGACTCGTATGGGACAGGCAGGAGCCAAGGCGGTCCTTGTTGGCGAATCTCTCATGCGAGCAGGCGGCGATGCCGCGGCTCTCGTGAATTCGATGTCCAAAGTGACAGTGGCAGGGACTACAGGATGAGTACGGAATCACAAAAAGGGTCCCAACCCAGGACAAAGATCAAGATCTGCGGAATGCGCACTGCGGAGGCGGCATGGGTTGCTGCCTCAGAAGGCGTTGATTTTCTCGGCTTCGTGTTCG
>JAJCYX010000184.1 GCA_029262715.1 Chloroflexota bacterium | reverse complement strand
ACAACCTGACTGGAATTTGACCACGGAAACGGTGAAGCATGATTGAACAGGCGAAATCCATAACGCCGGGTATCACCAACACCGAACCTGCGCGCTACAGTCTCTACCCTTCAAGATACGCGCTCGCCGAAGTCGCTCTCTACCTCACCGCCATTGGCACAGTCGTCGGCCTGCTGATTGCACTCGCTGTGTGGGTCCGCAACAACCCTGCCAGCGACTTCGACACCAAGTGGTTTATCACCATCAGAGAGTGGGATCTGCCGGGTGCAGACGCCTTCCTCGATACGGTCGCCATTCTGACCGACAACTACCCGGCGATGACGATCGGCATTCTCACCGTTGTGTTCCTCTTGCTGAGTGGTCGCAACCGAGTGGCTATTGGACTCATGGTTGCAGGAGTGTTCGTCGGCAGCCTGTCGTTCCTCGGCGACTTCATACTTGGCGAATATGTCGGTCGCGACAGGCCCGACGGCGGAGCGATCAGCTTCCCCAGTGGTCACGCCTTCGGCACCACGCTCTTCTACGGCTTCGCCATCTACCTCAGTTTCATATACCGGCTGCGTCCAAAGCTGCTCGTCCCTGTCCTGCTCGTCAGCATCGTGCTGATCGGCGCAACCGGTGTTTCCAGGATTCACCAGGACGCACACTGGCCGACCGATGTTGTTGGCGGTTATCTGCTCGGACTGGCTGGCCTGATTGCCCTGATCTGCTTTCAGCGCTGGTACGACTCCATAAGGTGGTTCGCCGCACCGAAACTGGGTCGCGATATTCCCGCTGTCGCTATGCCCGGAATCGTCGAGACCGGCTCCTACGCCAGCGTGGTGATGCTCGATGCGCAGCAGGGAACGGCCATCAAGGTCTACGACCCACCGTTCGTGATCAGGATCCTGTACTGGCTGGCATTCCAGGCGAGGTTTCCGTACGACGCCAACCCGCACGCTCTCGAGGCTTCTCGTTACAGGCGACAGATCGCCGGCCTGCTTACCGAGTACCAGTTCGGCAAGAACCTGGTCTCGCCAATCCTTTCGATGGGTTGCATAGGTGGCCGGCCGAGCATCATTAGCAAGTTGATCGTTGGCGAAGAGGCGCCGAACGACGAAATTGCACAGGATTTCCTGAAGAAAGTGACGGTGCTGTTCGCCGCCGCCGGTATGCCTGTGTGGCAGTTAAATCCCAAGAACCCGCACTCTCACACCAACCTGATCAGGACAGCTGAAGGCGATGACTTCATCGTCGACCTCGAATCCGCTATTGTCACGCCGTTCCCCGCCAAAGGTCAGATCAGGTCGATGCTGCGCAGAGGCAGCTTCCCGGTGTTCGATGACATCGACTTCCTGAGGCTGCGGGCATTCATCCATGTTCACGAACAGGAGCTGGAGGAGACGCTTGGCGAAGAGAAGCTGCTAGAACTCTGGACAGCGGTTGCCGAAGGCGAAGAGGCGTTCAATTCGTGGCAGAGCTCCGAACTGCGACTCGCCAGCAAGATCATCAAGTTCACCTACTCGATTCTCAACTGGAAGGCGCTCTTTCGCAGGTCGAAGAACGCCATCTCGACGGCCGACGTCAAGGCCGAGGAGTTCCTTACAGCCGGAATCGACCGCTGGATAGAAGAGGGTCGCATCACGGTCGAAGAGGCTGAGGTGTTGAAGGCCGACCTGCGGAGTCACGAGGTCCACGAGGTGATGCGGCATCTGGGTGCGCACGTGGCGATCAGCGCCGCATTCAGGTTCCCGTTTGGCAGCATCCTGAGGCCGATGTGGACGCTCGGCTTCTGGGCGAAAGAGCTGTATCGCTACATGCGCACCGGCAGCAAGGCGTGCCTGAGATTCATCAAAGTCCACAACCCGGCTGTCGTAGTGCTATCAATAATCCCGGGGTTCGGCGCGTTCGCCTACCTGGCGTCGAAGCCGTTGCGCCGGATGGTGCTAATACGCCTCATGATCGACTCAACCGGTCGCAAAGTACCGTTCAAGCTGTACTCGCGACTCGGCATGCAAAAGCTGGTTGCGCCGCGCCGAGTGCAAGAGCCAGCGGAACCTGAGCCTGTTCCGTAGCCCTCAGCTGGCGACAATTGGCAGGTTGATGCTCGAAGGATGATCGACATCAACGAACACGCTGTTTCGCGCCTTCTGCGTGTGCGTGTGCCGACCCATCGGTTCCCCTGTATTCGGGTTCACATCGAGCCTCGGAAAGTTCGATGAAGACACGTCAAGCCGTATGCGATGGCCTGCCTTGAACACGTTTGAGATGGGCCACAGCTTGATCGTGACCGGGTAAACCTCACCCGGCGTCATAAGCTTCTCCTCGATCCACGACTCCCGGTATCGCATCCGCAAAATCGTATCGACGAGGTTCAGGTGGAATCCCTCCGGCCAGTCGTCTGACGGCGGATGTTCGTCAACTATCTTCACCGTGAAGTCGGTGTCGGTTGCATCTGAACTGACCCACAGCGAAACTGTGATTTCGCCCGATACCTCAGTGTCCGCTTGCAGCGGCTCAGTCTTGAAAACCAGCACATCATCGCGTTCGCTAAGGAGCTGGTACGGCGGCTTCGTACCGACCCACTGGGGCCCCTCTTTCTGGTGCCAGCCGCCTGCCGCAACAGCCTCGGCAAGGTTCGCCCGAGCCAACGCCCACTGATCGAGATGGTCAGGAACCAGGTCCTCAGGAGGACCACCTTCTTCGGGCTTCAACACACGAAAAGCGCCAACAAGCGTGCCTCCAAGGGTCGGTGTGGGGTTTTGGGGATCGAAGATGTACTCAAGCGGGGCGACAGCAGCGTCCGGAGCGCTCTCAAG
>JAJCYX010000183.1 GCA_029262715.1 Chloroflexota bacterium | reverse complement strand
TTAACCGGGTGACCCCTCCTGTTGAGGTGCCCTGCTAAGAATGGGCGCCCTACTGCAAGACACCTCCGGTACTACTATTCATGCTTAGCAAACACCTCCTTTCATTATTGTTTACAGTCCGGGGGCCAGTGCCCGCGGCTGAACGGTTTAGCGTAAGCGCGCCTGCCGTTGCGGCCATTATGCCATAGCGGGTCCAAACTCCGTTATCCCCAGTTACGAGCACTCACACATACTTCCAGCGGATCGCGCGCAGGTGCTAGCCGGAACGTCGCTTCGATCTCGTTATCCTCACGATATCTATGTGACCGGACAGTCAACGACTCGCCGGCAGCTCGTAAAGTCGAAGCGCGTTGGGCAACTGATCTTTAACCTGTTGAAAGACCAATACTGCTTCGAAAAATCTGAATTAGACGGTGATCGCAATGCCACTAAACTCAATCCCGATCCGACCAACTGATCTGACCATACTGGAACCGATCATTGGGAAAGACCGGATTCACCGAATGCTGGCTACAGCTTCAGAGGTCACAGCTGCGATGTCAGGCCGGTCGATCATCAACGTCAACTCCACGGCCAAAGGCGGTGGCGTGGCAGAAATGCTTCACTGGCTCCTCCGCTACATTCGCGGAACCGGCATCGATGTGAGCTGGTACGTGATGGACGGAACGCCTGAATTCTTCGCTCTAACAAAGCGGATTCACAACATGCTGCACGACAACAAGGGCGATGGTTTGGCCCTAACAGCCGCTGACGTCGATACGTTCCGAGAAGTCTCACTCCGAAACGCGATTGAACTCAGAGCCGTAGTGAAACCTGGCGATGTCGTCGTTCTGCACGATCCGCAGACAGCTGGGATCGCCCCGGTAATGAAGGAACTCGGCGCCATAGTCATCTGGCGTTGCCATGTGGGGACGGAACGGGATAGCGAACTTCGACGCGCCGCCTGGGATTTCGTGCGACCGAACCTGGAAAACGTCGATGGCTTTGTGTTCACTCGTAAAAGCCTCGTACCGGACTGGGTGGACCAGGAACGACTGGTCCTGATACCGCCGTCGATTGACCCCTTTTCCACCAAGAACCGGCCGATGACACACGAACGAGCCCGGGCGATTCTCCAGAATGTCGGGATAGTGCAGGGCGGCGTGAACGGGGCGGTGCCGGAATTCACACTCGCAGATGGCTCCACAGGGCGGGTCAATCGCATGGCGGACATAGTTCGCACCGGTCCCGCTCCGAGCCCAGATATGAAGTTTGCAGTCCAGGTATCGCGCTGGGACCGTCTGAAAGACATGCAGGGCGTGATGGAGGCATTTGCCGAGCAAGTTGATGGAGATCGGGAGTCTCGACTTGTGCTCGCCGGTCCGGTTGTAACCGGTGTCGCTGACGACCCAGAGGGCGGCGAAGTGTTGACCGAGTGCGTCGAGGCCTGGCGTGAACTGCCACATTTTGAGCGTCATCGAATCCAACTCGTCTGCATACCGATGACTGACATCGACGAGAACGCTGCGATCGTCAATGCACTACAAACACAAGCCACCGTCGTGATCCAGAAGAGCCTTGAAGAGGGTTTCGGATTAACAGTCACCGAGGCGATGTGGAAGGGAAAGCCGGTGGTCGCGTCGGCGGTTGGTGGAATCCAGGACCAGATCGTTCACGGTGAATCCGGCCTGCTGGTCAACGACCCGCGAGATGCGAAAGAGTTTGGCTCAGCAGTTCAATCAGTGCTCGACGATGGCAAGTTCGCCCGTGAACTCGGGGCAAACGCTGCACAGCGAGTGACAGAGAAATTCCTGGGTGACCGCCATCTACTGCAGTATGCGGAACTGATCATCAAATTGATCTAAAACCAGTTCTGCTTGTCCACGACGTTTCGCAATCGCTCGCCGTTTGCCAGGTGCCGCACATTCTCCAGGATGATCTCGTATCTGCGCTCCTCAAGATGCGCCCCACCTTGCGCCGCAATGTGAGGAGTGAGAATAGTGTTCGGTGTATCCCACAACCTGTGGTCGGCAGGCAACGGCTCGATCTCATAGACATCAAGCCCTGCACCGGCGATATCGCCTGCATCAAGCGCATCGGCCAGGTCATCCAGCTTCGTCGTCATCCCTCGACCGATATTGATGAAAATAGCTGACTTCTTCATCAACTGGAACTTGGACCTGTCGAACAACCCCTCGGTTTGGGGAGTGTGTGGAATTGTCAGGATCACGAAATCGGCGAGCGGCAAGAACCTGTCGAGATCACTCGATCTGCCCATCTCGTCCACCCATTCCGGCTTGTCCTCAAGCCGGGCGTCCGTTGCAATCACCTTCATGCCGAAGGCGGCGCAAAGTCGAGCGGTTTCAGCGCCAATCCCACCGACTCCCACTATCAGCGCCGTGCTCTCTGGGAGGAAGCCTGAATGGTACTCAGGCGAAGACAGCGGCGACCAGTTGTGTTCTCGCTGCTGGTCTCGGTAGATGTTCAGGTGCTTGGAAAACGACAGCAGGACCGCCATGATGTGCGACGAAATGTGATCGTTGTAGATCTCCCGGAAGTTCGTGACATGCGCCGGGTGAGCGATCAGCTCCGGGTAGTAGTAACCGGCGTTGGGAGCCGCTGCCGGAGCCTGAACCCATTTCAGTTTCGTAGCCGCCGCCAACACTCTTGGTGACAAAGTGCCGAACGCAGCGTCTGCATCTGCGATCTCCCTGACCGCGTCGTCCTCCGTTTCAGGTGCCACAAACTCGAAATCGGAAACGGTGTCTTGCAGCCGTTTCACCCAACCACTGATCGGCGAACTCTGCGGGGGAACGAAGACGAACTTCATATTGGTACCTTTTTACAAGTTATGGGAGATTACGCCGGAGCGGACGAGTAGCAGATTCTCTGCCCGAACGCGATGCTGATTGGGGTTGGGATTCTAGCACCGTAAATATGCGTTCAAACATCTCGAAAGTGAAGATGCGACGATCTGTAGGCTAAACTTGCCACATGTATCAAGACGGTTCCAGCGAGGGCACATGAAAGCCGGTCATTTCGAATTCACTCCACCAGACCCGCCGTTGCAGTCACCACACTGCATAGTGATGCTTCGCCCGTGGGTGAACGTGGGCAACGTCGGTCAAACCGTGCTCGGTCGGCTCTCAAGGCTCTATAACGGCTCAGAGATCGGCAACCTCATTCGCCCCGGCCGGTTCTACGACTTCACCCGATACCGTCCAGAGATTCGCCACGTGGAAGGCAAGCGGACGGTGAAAGTGCCGAACACATCGGTTGTTGCAGGACGAGCAACCGAAACCACGACCGCACGAAATGACCTCTTGCTTCTGCACATGCTGGAACCACACTCGAACGCCGAAGACTTCAACGACTCGGTGTTGCAGATGCTGAGCGATCTCAAGATCGAACGCTACGTTCTCATTGGCGGAATGTACGACTCTGTACCTCATTCGAGACCGCTATCGGTCACAGGCTCAGCACGCGGCTTCACTCCACCTGAGCAATTCGGAGGAGTAAAGCTGGGGCGCAGCAACTACCAGGGACCGACCAGTCTCACCAGTCAACTGACCGACCGTGCCAGCAACGAACTTGGCATCGAGACGCTTTCGCTTATCGTGCACCTTCCGCTGTACCTGAAGCTCGAGGACGACTACACGGGCGCATATCGAATTCTCCAGGCGCTTGCAGCTCTGTACGGATTTTCGGACGATGTTCCGGAGAAGAGCCTCGCCGATCAGCAGTACGACCAGGTGACGTCGGCGATGACCAACAATCCGCAACTGCGCGAACTGGTCACGAAGTTTGAAGAGGACTACGACCGGGATGCTGGCCAGCCAACCGATGATGAATCAGTTGAACTGTCTGCCGAGATCGAGCAGTTCCTTGACGATGTGGCCAGTCGCGACCAGGGCGAATCGGGTGAAGAAGGTCCGACTAGCGGCGGCGTTTAGCCTTTGGCTTTTTTATGCCTGTTGAAACGGCAGCTTCGATCTCATCGACAGTTTTCGGCACCGCAGCGGTTAACACCCTATTGCCATCTTCAGTGACTAGGATATCGTCCTCTGTACGGATTCCGATCCCCTTGAGCCGTTCAGGGGCTTCTTCAGCGAACGGGCCAAAGTAGAGACCCGGTTCCACCGTCAGCACCATTCCCGGTTCCAGCTTGATCGAAGGTCCGGTGCGTCCGCCGGTGCGGTAGATTCCCGAGTCGTGTACGTCCAGGCCGAGCCAGTGCGACGTTCCGTGCATGTAGTAAGGCACGAACCCTCGTTCAGCGATGATCTTATCGGCCTTACCCTTCAATGCTCCAAGCTCGAGCAGACCCTCGGTCAAGACCTTGAGCGCAACGTCGTGAACGCCCATCGCGTCGTTGCCCGGCTTAGCCACCTCAATTCCCGCTTCGTTCGCCGCCAGCACTAGCTCGTAGACTTCCTTCTGTTCCGGCGTGAACTTACCGTTCACAGGCCACGTCCGGGTGATATCGGCTGAGTAGAGATCGTATTCAGCACCAGCGTCGATAAGCAGCAGGTCGCCGTCAGCCAGTCGATCACGGTTGCTGATGTAGTGGAGAATGCAGGAGTTCTCGCCAGAAGCGACGATAGACGGGTAGCCGTTTCGAGGAGAGCCGCCCCTGCGAAACTCGATCTCCATGTCGGCCTGAACTTCGTACTCGAATGTGCCTGGCCGCGCAGTCTTGAACGCAACATCAAAACCGGCTGCCGTGATGTCTATCGCTTTCTGCAGGCACTCAACTTCCAGCGGTGACTTGATCAGGCGCATCTGGTCGATCACTGGCATCGGGTCAACGATCTCGTTCAACGCCTTATCACCGCGCTGGGACAATCTGCGCCTCTTGACGGA